>JADFNT010000324.1 GCA_022563215.1 Pseudomonadota bacterium | reverse complement strand
CTTGTTGCGGTTGAAGGCCATGTAATAGGCGCTCTCGCCGGCCTCGAAGGGGGGGCCGAAGGTGCGGGTGTCGTCGCCGCCCGCCGGGTTCTCGACCTTGATCACCTCGGCGCCCAGGTCGCCCAGCACCATGGCGCTCCACGGACCGGCCAGGATGCGCGATAGATCGAGCACGCGGATGCCGTCAAGAGCGGCCGGTTTGGCGACCTCAGCCACGGCTTAAATTCCCTAGCCCCGCTGGTCGAACCGGCGGCCGACCAGGGCCGAGGCGATGTTGATCTTCTGGATGTCGATGGCGCCGCCGGCGATGCCCCAGCCCCAGCCGTCGCGGAGGCGCTGTTCGATGGGGAATTCCTTCGAATACCCGTAGGCCCCCATGACCTGGAGCGCATCGCCGGTAACGCCGCGCACCATCTCGTTGGCGAAGCACTTGGCGAGGCTGGAATCGAGGATCGACGGCAGGCCGTCGGCCGCGTTCTGGGCCGCCCGCCAGATCAGCAGCCGTGAGGATTCTACGCCCATCGCCATCTCGGCCAGCTTCAACTGCACGGCCTGAAAGTCCACCAACGGCTTGCCGAACTGCTTGCGTTCCTGGACGTAGGCGAGCGCCGTCTCGAACGCCGCTTGCGCGATGCCGAGACACATGGTGGCGTTGCCGCAGCGCTCCAGGTCGAAGGCCTCCATGAGTCTTTTAAAGCCGCCGGCGGGCACGATCAGGTTTTCCGCCGGAAGCTCGACATTGTCGAAGAAGATGTCGGCCGAGGGAATGCCGCGAAAGCCCATCAGCCGTTCCGGCGCGCCGAAGCTGAGGCCGGGACGGTCCTTTTCGACGAACACGGCGCCGATGCCTTTCGCCCCCGGCTCGTCGGACATCCGCGCGTAGACCACGTAGCCGTCGGCGTGGCCGCCGCCCGAGCACCAGCGCTTCTGGCCGTTCAAGGTGATGGCGCCGCCCTTTAACTCGGCCCGGGTCTTCAGGTCGGTCAGCGCCGAGCCGGCGTCGGGCTCGGACATGGCGACGGCGACGATCATGTCGCCCGCGCACACCTGGGGCACGATGCGCTTGGCCAGGCCGGCGCCGGCGAAGTGTTCGACGGCGCGCACCGGGCCGACCGAGCTTTCGAAAATGGGAAAGGCGACCGCCGGCGACACCTTGGCGAATTCTTCGAGCACCAACAGCGCCTCGATGTTGCCGAGGCCCAGCCCGCCCAGTTCCTTGGCCACGTTGATGCCGAGGAACCCCATCTCGGCGTAGCGTTTGACGTGGTCGCGGGACAGGGGCTCGTCCTTTTCCTCCAGGTCGCGGGCGACGGCGGCCATTTCCTTGGTGGCGAAGGCGCGGGCCGTCTCTTGCAGTTGGCGCTGGTCGTCGGTCAGTTGGAAATCCACAGCAAAGCCCCGTCCCCGGAATTTTTTAGCGTTGGGGGCAGTCTAGCCGGAAGGACGCCCGGGCCCAACCACAAGACGGTCAGAAGGCGACCGTCGCCACGGCGCGTTTGACCTTGTCCGAACTCCAGGCTTTCGGCGGCGTCGGGGCAACGTCGGCGGCGCCGATCGCGGTGCCCTCGCCGACCCGGTCGATGACCACGCGCCCGGCCTTGTTCTCGACGATCAATTCCTTGCCGTCCAGAAGCGCCACCTCGAACACGCCGTCGAGGGTGCCGCCCCAGAACGTAGTGCCCCTTATGCCGATGGTGGCGGTCTCGGTGTCGACCGTGAACCGGGCCCCGGCGATCTTCATCATGTCGCCGGAAACGGCGCTGAACGCCCCTTGCAGCAACCGCATGGCGGCATTGGGCTCGGCGCCCCCGGCAATGTAGTCGATGACCACGAAAATGGTTTTTTCGCCGAGCGTCATCACCGCCTCGTCGAGCATCTTCATTTCCAGGCGCGCCCCGGTGCCGGTGGAGATCACGTCGCCGCGCAGAATCTTGTCGCCGACCTTCAGCGGCCGGGGCAAGGCGTCCTGCATGGCCACCGCCGAGCCCTTGAGCCGCGTCACCGTGCCGGCGACGTCCTCGGCGGCGGAAACAAAGAATCCGGGAGCGGGCAACAGGATGAATAAAAACGCCAGGGCCATGCCCAGGACAATCCGGCGGCGAACGAAAACCTTCATCTCGTGATCTCCAACGGTCGTGGGGCGCCAATGAGTGTCGTGGGCGGCGGATGAGTGTCGTGGGGCGCGGATGATAGCCACGGCGGCGCCGGTGATCAATCGGCAGTCGAAATCCATTGTCCGTTATGCGCCGGGCTGGAACACCCGGGCGGCGAAGTCGGGATAGGTCTTGGCGATTTCGGCGGCGATCGTCGAGCGCAGCAACTGAAGCCTTTCGGGCTCCGGCCCAGGCGTTTCGGGGACCGCCCCGCCCTCGCCACCCTCTTCCGGCAGGTCGAAATCGAAACCGGTGTTGTCGCGGATTTCCTCAAGCGTATGGCCGGGGTGGACGGATTGCAGCCGGAACCGTTTCTTCCCGGCCTCGAACGACATCAGGCACAGCCCGGTGACCAGCGCCTTCGGGCCGCCGGGGCGGCGCACCCCGGGCGGGCTGGTGCCCGGGGCGCTGATGAAATCGACGCGCTCGACCAAAACCCGGCGCGAATGCTCGGGCGCGAACAGGATCACCTTGGGCACGGTGAAATACATGAACGCCGAGCCGAACGAGCCCGGAAACCGCTTCTCAATCTTCGGGTACGGGCCGAGGCCTAAGAGGTTGATGTTGGCCTCACCGTCGATCTG
>JADFNT010000034.1 GCA_022563215.1 Pseudomonadota bacterium | reverse complement strand
ACCAGTGCGTTGGGCCGGGCTTAACTGGGATAGCGATACGTGGTGTTGGGTTTCCAGGCGCCGCGGAGTTCGGGTTCGTAATATCCGGTAAACAGGCCCTGGGTCTTAATGTTGTTCAGGGCCAAATAGGGGGTAAACCGGGATTCGAAAAAATACCGGGATTCGGTTTCGTTGCCGGGGCGTATCAAGGCCGCGGAGGCGCAGATTTTTATCCAATCCGAAACACGCCCCATCACCCCCCTCGGCCCTAGTCCACTGTCCGGCGGCAAGGCCTTGATCTTTTCACACGAACGCAGGAATACCGGCAGAGCCTGGCTAAAATTATCGCCCTTCCATCCGGGGACCTCGCTGAAGGTGGTGACGTCGAGGCGGAGGAAGGTCTCTTGCGGTTCCGGCGTATCTACTTCGGGGACCAGCCGGCCGCCGCAGGACGCGACTACGGAAACAAGGACCGCCGCCGCCAGGGGTAACAAAAATTGCGTTGAGGCGGACCGCCTAATCAAGGCTGCTTGTCGCGATCAGAGTCCAGTTCGGATCGCGGGACTTGGTGTCCCTGGCGAAGGTCCAAAAATCGGTTACCTCGATAACCGAATTGGGGTCGCCGTCAACCACGTCGCCGTTTTCGTCGCGGGTGGCGTTGATCTGGTCGCTGATGAATTTGGTGGTGATGTTGACCGTCCGGTCTTCGAGGTAGGCTTCGACGATATCCGCCGACTTGATCCCGACCAGCGTGTCCTCGAGGGTTTCGCCGGCCTGTTCACGATCCCGGATCGCCTGCGAGAAATCGGCGAAGACTTCCGCACTCAACAGAGGCTTCAACGTTCCGGCATCGCCCGATGAATAAGCGTCCAGAATAAGTTCGAAGGCGATTTTCGAGCCGGAGATAAAATCTTCCGAATCGAAGTCCGGGTTGGCCCGTTGAATCTCCATCAGGCCTTGAACAATCGGATCGTCGCTTTCGCCGGCATCCAGGGCGCTTTCCTTCAAGGCGCCTTCATCGGCATCGGGGTCGTTCCGGTCGGGCATGGCGATAACGTTGTTATCCTGTTGTTCGCTGGGCCGGTTTTTAAAGGGATTTTGAATTTTTCCTTGGTGGCCGTCACGCCGCCCGAGAACGCCGCGAAGCCGCAACACCAGAAAGGCCGCGATCATGGCGAAGAAAATAATGTCGATGAACTGAAAGCCTTCGTCCATCATGGTCAAAACTCTTTCATCACAGGGCATTCGCCGGGTGGACCCCCGGGCATCCCTGGGTTAAACACACTGATCGACATTTAACCACGTTAACGACTTACGCTGTCCAGGTCTATAAACCCGTCCCGCGAACCGGATTGCGTTTTCGTTGTTCTGGGTAGATAGGCCGGAAACGAGGAAAGAACAAGCATGGGTGGATTTATTTTCGCCGCTTTTGTCGGAGTGCCGATTCTTGAAATCGCCCTGTTTATCGAAATCGGCAGCGCCATCGGCTTTTGGAAGACCATCGGAGTCGTCGTCCTGACGGCCCTGATCGGCACGGCGCTGTTGCAACAACAGGGCTTGGCCACGCTCAGGAAAGCCCGGGCCAGCCTCAATGAGAACCGCTTTCCCATGGATGAGGTCTTCGACGGCCTGTGCCTGATTTTCGCCGGCGCCCTTTTGCTGACCCCGGGGTTCTTTACCGACGCGGTAGGGCTGTTGATGTTCGTGCCGCCGTTTCGCGCCGTGTTGCGCCGGGGGCTGGGGCGTTTTTTGGCCACCCGGAGCCACGTCGAGGTTTATGGCGCCGGGTTTTCGGCCGGACCGGGCGCCAGGCCGGGCGCTGGCCCAGGCGCCGGACCGGGCGCAAATACGGTAATAAACGGCGATTTCAAGGACATCACCCCGGATACGGACGATTCTGAAAAGTCCGCGCCGACCCGAAAGCTTCCCGAGGACTAGCTCGATTCCCGGGGCCCCAAAGGGGCCCGAAACGGTTGTTCCCGGTCGTGATCCATGATAGCCACAGGGCCACTTTTGGATGGGAGAAAGAAGAAATGGCCAAGAAACCCGAAAAAGATAAGAAGCCCGCCGCCGAAGAAAAAAAACCGGCGGCCGAGGCCGGTTCGGGCGAAGAAAAAAAACCGGCGGCCGAGGCCGGCGGCGCGGAATCGGCGCATGCCATTATCATTAACATCCAGTTTATCAAGGACCTGTCTTTCGAAGCCCCGACCGCGCCCGGCATTTTCAGTCTCATGCAGGAGTCGCAACCCGATATCAACGTCAACATCAACGTCAATGCCAATCCTCTTCAGGACAATGTTTTCGAGGTTGCCCTCGAATTTCAGGCGGAATGCAAGGTCAAGGAGCAAATCGCGTTTATCTTCGAGCTTGAATACGTCGGGGTGTTTACCATTAACGTTCCGGACGAACACCTGCAGCCGGTTCTGTTGATCGAATGTCCACGGCTGTTGTTTCCGTTTGCCCGTAATATCCTGGCTGAAATTTCCCGCGACGGTGGATTTCCGTCCTTGATGCTGGGACCGGTGGATTTTGCCGCCATGTTCCAAGCCAAGCTCAAGGAATTGGAAAAGGCTCAGCCCGGCGGCGGCGAGGCGGTGGCGGCTCCTTCCAGCTAAGATGAAGGGTCCTTAAAAAAAGGACTCTAGTTCTCACTTTTCCAAATCGGCGATTCCAGCTTTTCGATGAATTGCGCGTGCGCCAGTTGCTCGGCGTCGGTAGGCGCATGGGGCCGGGGCGGGCGACGGTTTTTTTCAGCCGCCTCGACGATCTTTCGTTCTTCGGCCGATAATTCCAAGTCTTGCTGGCGGCCGCCGATCAGTTCCAGATAAACCTCGGCCAGAAGCCGGGCGTCCTTGAGGGCGCCGTGCTGCGAGCGGTCCGAATTGTCGATCTTAAAGCGCCGGCACAGGGCGTCCAGGTTGGCCTGGGCGCCGGGGAACTTGCGCCGCGCCAGGGATACCGTATCGATGGCCCGGTTGGGGGCGATGGGCGGTTGGTTGATTTTTTCCCGTTCGGCATTGATAAAGCCGAGGTCGAATTCCGCATTGTGAATGACCAGGGTCGAATCGCCGATGAAGGCTTCGAACTCTTCGGCGATATCGGCGAACACGGGCTGCGCGGATAAAAATTCCTCGGTCAGTCCGTGGATGGCGGAAGCCTGTTCGGGAACATCCCGTTCGGGGTTGAGGTATTTATGAAAGTGTTTGCCGGTGGCCATGTGGTTGATGAGTTCGACACAACCGATTTCCACGATTCGATGACCGGAGCCCGGGTCAAGGCCCGTGGTTTCCGTATCGAGAACCACTTCACGCAATGATTTTTCCCCTCACATCAGGCCGTGGCGGCCATTTCGTTCCCCGCCAACGAGAAGTGATTCTGACAAGATTGAGAATCTGACGCAAGCTGAAGTCGCGTCCCAAGCCGGTTAAAACGACGAAGTCGGCCCGGCGGCGCTTTTCCGCGTCGGGCATCTGGCGTTCCAGGATGGACTCGAACCTTTCCCGGGTCATGCCCTGTCTTTTAAGAACCCGCTGTTGCTGAATGAATTTCGGCGCCGATACGGTAACCACGGCATCACATCGGACCTCGCCACCGGTTTCAAACAACAACGGAATGTCGAGGACGACCAGGGGCCTTCCTCGGCGGGCGGCGCGGCCCAGGAACGTCTGTTCCCGCCGCCGAACCATCGGATGGAGGATTTCCTCGATCCGGGCCAGGGCCTGGGCGTCGCCGAAAACCTTTTTGGCGATCAGTTCCCTATCCAGGATGCCCTTCTTGACCGCATCCGGAAACAGGTCCTTGATCCGGGGCGCCGCCTCGCCGTTTTTGGCCAACAATTCGTGGACGGTTTTATCGGCATCGTGGACAGGAACGCCCAGGCGGCGGAAGTTGTCGGCAGCGGCGGATTTTCCCATTCCAATGGAGCCCGTCAGCCCAAGGATCATCATCTCTCCAGGCCCTCCAGGACATGCGCCCTGAGTGCGTCGGTGACGGCGGGCTCGGCCCCGAACCATCGCTGGAACCCGGGCCGGGCCTGGTGCAACAGCATGCCTAGGCCATCGACGGTGGGATTGCCGCGCCCGGCTGCGTCTTTCAACAGCGGTGTTGTCAGCGGGGCGTAAACGATATCGGTGACTACGGCCTTCGCAGGCAGCGGAGAAAGGTGGATTTCCAGGGGTTCCTCGCCGGTCATCCCCAGGGTCGTGGTGTTGACTAAAAGGCCCGCGCCTTCAAGCGCCTTCGTGCGGTCGGCCCAGGGAACAACAATGATGGCGCCCCCGATATCGTCTTTCAGGGATTCGGCGCGCGACCCGGTGCGATTGACCAGCCGCAACTCCTTCACCCCGGCATCCAACAGTGCCGCGACGATTGCCCGCGCCGCGCCGCCGGCGCCGAGAACCACGGCGGTACTGTCGTCCGCCGTCCATCGGGGAGCGCCGGACTTCAGGTTTTCCATGAAACCGTAGCCATCGGTGTTGCCGCCGGCGAGGCTCCCGTTTGCGCCGACGACGATGGTATTCACCGCGCCGATGCGGCTCGCCGCCGAATCCATGGTGTCGACGATAGAGGCGGCGGCTTCTTTGTGAGGCAGGGTAAGGTTGACCCCGGCGAAGCCCCGTTCGGGCAGTGAACGGAGAGAATCCTCAAGGTCGTCGGGGGCGACGGCGAAGGCATGATAGGTGCCGTCGATTCCCAGTTCCTTCAGCCAAAATTCGTGCAGCCGGGGTGATAGGGAATGGCTGACGGGCCATCCGATGACGCCGGCTTGTATGGTCTTTCCGTTTTCCGTCATGGTTTTTTTCCAGCCCCGCCCCGGGAACGTCGTCGCTGTTATTTTAAAGCCGCCGCTACTTTAAAGCCCCCGTTATTTCAAAATTTGGCGCCCCGCCGCCGTTCATCACTGCTCTATTCCCCGAGTGCGCCCACGTGCCGCAAAAACCCAAGCAGCGGCAACAGGGGCAACCCCAAAACAGTGAAATAATTGCCTTCGATGCGAGTAAAAAGCTGTGCCCCCGTTTGTTCCAGCCGGTAGGCACCGACGCTTTCCAGAATTCCAGGGCCGGCGTCGTCGATGTAGCGTTTCAGAAACGCATTGCTGAATTCGCGCATGGTCAGGCTGGCCGTTTCAAGATGCCGCCAGATGCATTCTTCCCCCTGGTGAACCGCCACGGCACTGATCAGCCGATGCGTGCGGCCGCGAAGGGTCCTTAAGGTTTCCGCGGCGCCGTTCCGGCTTTGCGGTTTATCGAACCACCGGCCTTCATATTCAAGAATCTGATCGGCGCCGATGATCAAGGCTTCGGGGTGGCGTTTTTGGACCTCCTCTGCTTTGGCTTTGGCCAGGGCCGCGGCCGTGGTTTCCACATCGGCGCCCTGTTTCGCCATCCGTTCCTTCAGCTCTCTTTCGTCGATCTCGGCGGGATCACAAGAATGAGAAACACCGGCGCTTTCCAGGATTTGGCTCCGTACCATGCTGGCTGACGCCAGAATGACCTCTTTGGCCGGGTTCAGGAGTCCTGCTCCCGGCGGCGGTTGTACAATTGAATGATAGTTGCCGCGGTTTCCTCGATGGATTTACGGCTGACGTTGATCACCGGCCAATCGTGCTTGGTGAACAGGCGCCGTGCGTCGTTGATTTCCTTGGACACCTTATCCAGGTCGACGTAATCCGTTTCCTCATCCTGTTCAAGTATGCGCAAGCGTTGTTGACGAATCTCGACCAGCCGTTTCGGATCCTTGGTGAGACCGATAATCAGGGGGCTGCTGGCCGCAAACAGTTCTTCGGGAAGTTCAGAGCCCGGCACGATCGGAATATTGGCGGTCTTGATGCCGCGGTTAGCTAGATAAATGCTGGTCGGGGTCTTCGATGTCCTCGACACGCCCAGCAACACTACATCGGCCTGTTCCAGGTCCCGGGTCGATTGGCCGTCATCGTGGCTGAGGACGAAGTGCATGGCTTCGATGCGGCTGAAATATTCCGCGTCCATGACATGCTGCCGGCCCGGCTGGGCGAGGATTTCGGCGTCCAGATGGGCGCCCAGTTCGGCGATTACCGGATCGAGCACCGCTATACAGGGAACCTGGAGCTTTCGGCATCCGTCTTCGAGGAGGTTGCGCAGATCCTCGTTGATGATGGTGTAAAGAACAAACCCCGGGTTTTCGCCGATGCCGACAATCACTTCCTGTACCTGGTTTTCCGTTCTGACCATGGGCCAGAGGTGCTCCTTGGCATCAATTGAATCGAATTGCACCAGGCTGGCACGCGCGACTATGCCGACGGTTTCCCCCGTCGAGTCTGAAACCAGATGAAGATGAAAGGATTTCAAGGAGGTTTCGTTCATTTGCCTTCTGTGAGTTACCTGGGCTGTGAGCCGTTTGGGGATAAGAACGGTTATATCGTCATGGGGCCGATTTATCCGGTTTTGTCACGTGTCCATACACCAGGGGATTCATGGGTGCAAAACATTATCAACCTGGTTGGAAATTATCGTTTCCCAAGCTTCCTTTTCAATTTTATCCCGGTAAATCACGCTATAAGCATTTCCGCTACAAGCCGCGCTTTTCTCCAAAAAAGTTTCTTTTAAACAACAAATACACAGCCCCGACTGGGTCAAACCCCAAGTTTTTCCTTATCCGTGATAAAGCCCCGGGTTGTTGATAATCCCCCGGATTCACCGCACAACAACTACCACTACCTTTATTTATAAATAAATATATCTTGTACTAAGAAAGAAAATCTTCCGAACCTCTCATCAAATCAGGCCATGACTTCAGACCGAAAACTCATGTTGCGAGCCCTGAAGGGCGAAGTCTTGAAAAGGCCGCCGTTCTGGTTGATGCGCCAGGCGGGCCGGTATTTGCCCGAATACCGGGAGCTGCGGAAGCAGTCGAAAAATTTTCTCGATTTCTGTTACAGTCCTGATTTGGCGGTCGAGGCTACTCTACAGCCACTTCGCCGCTACAACATGGATGCGGCGATCCTGTTTTCCGACATTCTGGTTTTGCCTGATGCCCTGGGTCAAAAAGTCGAATTTCGCGAAGGCGAAGGCCCGGTGCTCGAACCCATCCGCTCCATCGCCGAGATGAATAAACTTTCGGCAGATCGGATCGAAGACCATCTGGCACCCGTTTTCGAAACCATCGCAAGATTAGCCAATGAAATCCCCGAACAAACCGCCCTGATCGGTTTCGCCGGCGCGCCGTGGACGGTCGCCGTTTACATGGTCGAAGGGCGGGGCGGGACGGATTGCAGCCAGATACGGAAATGGGCCGATGACGCTTCCGATGAATTCCGGGAATTAATCAACCTGTTGGTCGAAGCAATAGCGACGTATTTGACCCGGCAGGTCGAAAGCGGCGCCGAAATCATTCAATTATTCGATAGCTGGGCCGGGATATTGAACGAACGACAGTTCCATCGCTGGTCCATCGAACCGACGCGGCGGATCGTCGATCGGCTGCGGGAAAGCTGCCCCGGGGTTCCGGTAATCGGATTTCCCCGCAACGTCGGGCCGTTGGCGGAGCCTTTCGTCACCGGCACCGGGATCGACGCCATCAGCCTGGATCAGGATACGTCCCTGGCATGGATTGCCGAGACCCTACAACCGAAATGCACCGTCCAGGGCAACCTGGATAACCAGGTCCTGGTCGAAGGCGGCGAAGCCCTGGACCGGGAAACGATGGCAATCCTCAAAGCCCTGTCAAAAGGCCCGTTCGTCTTCAACCTCGGCCACGGTATATTACCGACAACGCCGCCGGAACATGTAGCCCGGGTGGCCGAACTCGTCTTGGGCTGGCCGGCGACGGCCAAGGAAGTCCGTTGATGGAACGATTGGCGGTCGTCCTGTTCAATCTCGGCGGCCCCGATGGCCCGCGGGCGATTGAGCCGTTTCTTTTCAACCTGTTCAACGATGCCGCCATTATCGAAGTCCCGGGTCCGCTGCGGTGGATTCTGGCCAAATTCATTTCGCGGCGCCGCGCTCCGGAGGTGCGAGAGATTTTTAAAAACCTCGGTGGCAAGTCTCCCCTGTTGGAGGAAACCCAGGCCCAGGCCAACGCCCTGACCCGTCGGCTCGAAGACGGGCTCGAAGACGGGGCCGGGGAGGTCCGGGTTTTTATTGCCATGCGTTACTGGCACCCGATGAGCGAAGAAACGGTCCAGGCCGTTAAGGCCTTCGGCCCGGATGAAATTATTCTGCTGCCGCTTTATCCTCAGTATTCGACCACCACCACGGCCTCGTCATTGAAGGAATGGCATGCCCAGGCCGCAACCCAGGGCCTGAAATGTCCGACCCGCGCCATCTGCTGCTATCCGGCGGACCCGGGACTTATCCGGGGCCAGGCGGCGCTGATCGGCCCGGCGATCGCGGAAGCGAAAAGCCATGGCCGGCCCCGAATTCTCTTTTCCGCTCATGGCCTGCCGAAAAAAATCGTCGCCCGGGGCGATCCCTACCCATGGCAGATCGAACAAACAACCCGGGCCATTATTGATGCGCTTGATTCTCCCGACCTCGATTGGGCGGTGTGCTACCAAAGCCGTGTCGGGCCGCTGCAATGGATCGGCCCCTCCATCGACGAAGAAATTTTACGCGCCGCCAGCGACCGGGTGCCGGTCGTCGTGGTGCCAGTGGCTTTCGTTTCCGAGCATTCGGAAACCCTGGTCGAGCTTGACATCCAGTACCGGGACCTGGCCCATGAGCGAGGAGTTCCTCATTATGTCCGGGTCCCGGCCCTTGGCGTCCAGGAAGACTTCCTCGGCGGCTTGGCAGGGTTGGTCAAAGCGGCCCTGGGCAGCGAAAGGGCCCTATGTCCGGCGGATGGAACCCGTCTATGTCCCGCCGGATATGGAAAATGCCCGATATCGGGCCCCTGATCATGGGACGATCGGATGATTGAGCTTTCGGATACCGCCTATCTGTGGATCAAGGCGCTCCATATCATCAGCGTCATCGCCTGGATGGCGGGCCTGTTGTACCTGCCCAGACTGTTCGTCTACCACGTCGACGCCGACCCGGGGTCCGAACTGTCGGAAACCTTGAAGATCATGGAGCGCCGGCTGTTGAAATTGATCATGAACCCGGCAATGCTGGCGTCGTTCTTTTTCGGCATCTTGCTGTTGCTGGGTCTTGGCGGGGCGGCCTGGAGCGCCGCATGGATTCATTTGAAGCTGTTGCTGGTGGCCGGACTCCTGGTGGCGCACATGGCCATGGGCCGCTGGCGGCGTGAATTCGCCGAGGACAGGAACACCCGGCCGCGGAAATTCTATCGTATCGCCAACGAGGTCCCGACGGTGCTGATGGCCGGGATCATTATCTTTGCCGTCGTGCGGCCGTTTTGACGGCCGGTCCTGGTTTCATGCCTGGAAATCTTCATTTGACAGGTCATGGTTGTTTGTTTAATGCTCTCTAAACTCTGTCAAATCCGACACGCATTACCAATTTTCTTGTTTGACCGACAACCCTTCCTTTTGGGTTTCTTGCCCGGTTTCCCGGGTTTTGGGCCGCCCTGACAGAGACCGTCCAAAACCCCCTCCGTCCTCCGGTTGCCGAAATCAGATATCCGACCCCCTAGGTCCGTAGACCGAAAATGAACCTTCAGGAACTTAAAACCAAACCGCCTCTGGACCTTCTGGCGTATGCCGAGGATCTGGAGATCGAAAACGCCAGTTCACTTCGCAAACAGGACATGATGTTTGCCATCCTCAAACAACTGGCAGACAACGACGTCGCCATTTTCGGCACCGGCGTGCTTGAGGTTCTTCAGGACGGGTTTGGATTCCTGCGCAGTCCCGAGGCCAACTATCTGCCGGGGCCGGACGACATCTATGTGTCGCCGAGCCAGGTCCGCCGCTTCGGGCTGAGGACCGGGGATACGGTCGAAGGCCAGGTCCGCGCGCCGAAGAGCGGAGAGCGATATTTCGCCCTGCTCAAGGTCAAGCAAATCAATTTCACCGACCCCGGCGAAGTCCGCCACCGCATCAATTTCGACAACCTGACGCCCCTCTATCCCGATGAACACCTGAAGATGGAGCAGGTAGACCCAGAGATGAGCGAGCTCACCACCCGGGTCATCGACCTGATCTGCCCCATCGGCAAGGGGCAACGGGCCTTGATCGTCTCCCCGCCGCGCACCGGCAAGACGGTGATGCTGCAAAACATCGCCCATTCGATCACCGCCAACCACCCGGAAGTCTACCTGATCGTGCTGTTGATCGACGAACGGCCGGAAGAGGTCACCGACATGGCCCGCTCCGTCAAGGGCGAGGTCATCAGCTCGACCTTCGACGAACCGGCGCAGCGCCACGTGCAGGTCGCCGAAATGGTGATCGAAAAGGCCAAGCGCCTGGTCGAACACAAACGCGACGTGGTGATCCTGCTGGATTCCATCACCCGCCTGGCTCGCGCCTACAACACCGTGGTGCCGTCATCGGGCAAGGTATTGACCGGCGGTGTCGACGCCAACGCGCTGCAGCGCCCGAAGCGGTTCTTCGGTGCGGCGCGCAACATCGAGGAAGGCGGCTCGTTGACCATCATCTCGACGGCGCTGATCGAAACCGGCTCGCGCATGGACGAGGTCATCTTCGAGGAATTCAAAGGCACCGGTAATTCGGAAATCAT
>JADFNT010000033.1 GCA_022563215.1 Pseudomonadota bacterium | reverse complement strand
CTCTATGATCGGTTGGCCTTGCTCGTCGAAACCGGTCTGCACCCGCCGGGTCAGCGCCTCACCCCTCTTGCGGGCTTCTTCCAATCGGGAGTTGTAGCCGGAGATATTGCGCACCCCCATTTGCGACATCGCCCGATAGCGTTCCTCCATTTCCCGAACCGTCCACTTCAACGCCACGATCGCCTTCGACGGCTCGGTGACGACGGGCGTGAGCAGATGCGGGATTCCCTCGTAGACGGAAAGCTCCAGCATCTTCGGGTCGATCATGATGAACTTGCACTCGTCGGGCGACAGCCGGTAGAGCAGGGACAGGATCATGGTATTCATGGCCACCGACTTGCCCGAGCCGGTGGTGCCGGCGATCAACAGGTGCGGCATGCGGGCCAGGTCGACAATCATCGGCGCGCCGCTGATGTCCTTGCCGAGCGCCAGCGGCAGCTTTCCGGAGACCTTCTCGAAAGGCTCGGAGGCCAAAAGCTCGCTTAAATTGACCATTTCCCGGGTCATGTTGGGCAACTCGATGCCGATGACGCTGCGCCCCGGGACGACGGCGATACGCACGGAGACGGCGCTCATGGAGCGCGCGATATCGTCGCTCAGCCCGATCACCCGGGACGTCTTGGTGCCCGGCGCGGGTTCCAACTCATAAAGGGTGACCACCGGGCCCGGCCGCACCTTGACGATCTCGCCGCGGACGCCGAAATCCTCGAGGATGCCGCCAAGGAACCGGGCGTTCTGTTGCAGGGAATCCTTGTTCAGTGTTTCCCCGCGCCCGTCCGTGGTTCCCTTGTCCAACAGGTCCAGGGATGGCGAGCGGTATTCCTTGCCGCCGCCGAGGTTCAGGCGCCCCTGGCGCTCGGCCTGGGCCCGGCGCCCGACCTTGGGGCGCGGCTTCTTGGCGGCGACAAGGCCGGTGCGGCGTGGACTCTTGGCGGCGGTCATCGGCTCGGGGTCGCCGACGGCGACCGGTTCGATGACCTCCGTCGCGCCCTCGATCTGTTCATAATCATCGGTTGGGGGGCCGATCTGCCAGGCGGGGACGACGCCGAAGGGTTGGCGCCCCTTTATGGCGCCGCGGCCAATTAACGCCAGTCCCCGGGCGAGGGCTTGACCGGAAGCCCGCCATTCAAGCGATGATAAACCAAGGGCGGGAATTAAAACGCCGAAGGCAATCACGAAAAGGGCGGCAGCGACGATCCGGGGGTCCAGACCGAACACATGTCCGATTGCGGCCAGGCGGTCGAAGACGATCACCCCCGTCACCCCGCCCAACCGGGTCACCAGGGGCCAGTTTTCGGGGATCGGTAGGGCGCTGAGACCGGCGGCAAGCAGCGCCATGGAGGAAATGAACAACACGCCACGCAGCCACCAGACGGAAACGCCGCGCTTGGTCACCATCCGCCAGCCCCAGGCGGCAAGGGCGAGGACCGGCAGCAGGCCCGCGATGCCGAAGAATTGCAGGATCAGGTCGGCGGCCAGGGCGCCTTGGGTGCCCAGAAGATTTCCGACGGTGCCGTTGCCGACGCTGTTGAACGAAGAATCGCTGGGGGAATAGCTGATGATGGCGACCAACAGCCAGACGGCGGCAAGGAAAAGCAGGGCGCCAAAAGTCTCCGCCAACCGCCGTTTGAAAAAATCAACGGCGCCGGCGGGCAACACCCCTCCCGAGCCCGCGGCGTTGCTGAACACGCGGCCTCCGCGGCCACCAAAAAATCGCATGGTCTGAGCCATGCACGGCTTCTACATGATTAACGTTTACAACACCTTAACGATTTTTTCTAAGGCATTGGTTGTGGACTCCGGGTTATCCACCAGGGCCAGGCGGATAAAAGACAATCCCTTAAAAAAAAGCCGGAAGGATAAACCTTCCGGCAGTGCTCAGGGAGCGGAGGGAGCGAACCGCGTAGGATCGTCCGCCCCCCCTGGTCTTGAATTATACGATCCGGTTAATGAACGGTTTCACCATGAAGACTGTAATCCAGGCCCGTGACCTCTTCTTCCTCGTCGACCCGAAGCCCCATCACCGCGCCGATGACCTTCAACAGGACGAAGGTGACGATGGCGCAATAGATGATGGTGGCGGCGATGCCTTCCAGTTGGATCAGGACTTGTCCGGCGTTTCCTTCCAAAAGCCCCGGCGTGCCGCCGATGGCTTCGACGGCGAAGACGCCGGTCAGCAGCGCCCCGGTAATGCCGCCCAGGCCGTGAACGCCGAAAACGTCCAGGGAGTCGTCGTAGCCGAGCTTCGGCTTCAGCACCACCGCGCCCCAATAGCAGACGAGTCCGGCGACAAGGCCGATGACCAGGGCGCCGAAAGGATCGACGTACCCGGATGCCGGCGTGATGGCGACGAGGCCGGCGATGGCGCCGGACAAGATGCCCAGCACGCTGGGCTTGCCGCGGCTAATCCACTCGATGATCATCCACGAAACCGCCGCGGTCGCGGCCGCGATCTGAGTCACGGCCATGGCCATGCCGGCGCTGCCGTTGGCGGCGACCGCCGAGCCGGCATTGAAGCCGAACCAGCCGACCCACAACATGGAGGCGCCGATCACGCTCAGGACCAGGTTATGGGGCGCCATGTTCTCGGTGCCGTAACCACGTCGCCGGCCCAGCACCATCGCGCCGACCAGGGCGGCGACGCCGGAATTGATATGAACCACCGTGCCGCCGGCGAAGTCGAGAACCCCGGCCTCGGCCAAAAATCCGCCGCCCCAGACCCAATGGGTGATCGGCGCGTAGACGAGGATCATCCACAGGCTGAGGAACACCAGCAGCGACGAAAACTTCATGCGGTCGGCCAAGGCGCCGGTGATCAGCGCCGGGGTGATGATGGCGAACGTCATCTGGAAGGTCATGAACACCGTTTCCGGAATGGTGCCGGACAGGGTGTCGACGCCGATGCCGCGCAGCAGCATCTTATCCAGCCCACCGACGAAAGCGTTGGCCGCGCCACCGTCGGTGAAGGCCAGGGAATAGCCGATGATCATCCAAAGGACGGTCATCACGCAGGTGACGGCGAAGCTCTGCACCGCCGTCGCCAAGACGTTTTTCTTGCGCACCATGCCGCCATAAAATAAGGCCACCCCGGGGATGGTCATCATCAGGACCAGGGCCGTCGACGTCAGCATCCAGGCGGTATCGCCGGAATCGAGCTTCGGCGTTTCGGCGGCGAAAGCGCCCTCCGGCGCGCCAAGCGCCCCGACAAGGACAAGGCCCAGGGTGCCGATTAACAGTTTAAACATTCGCATAGCCATGTCCTCCTACAACGCTTCCGCGTCTGTTTCGCCGGTCCTAATGCGGACCGCCTTGTCCAACGAATAAACGAAAATCTTGCCATCGCCGATCTTGCCGGTAGCGGCGGATTTGGTGATCGCCTCGACCACCGGGTCGACCAGGTCGTCCTTGACGGCAACCTCGATCTTGACCTTGGGAAGGAAATTCACCGTGTATTCGGCGCCCCGGTAAATTTCCGACTGGCCCTTCTGGCGGCCGAATCCCTTAACCTCGGTGATGGTCATTCCTTCGATCCCCAAAGGCGTCAGGGCCTCGCGCACGTCCTCCAACTTGAACGGCTTGATGACAGCCATAATCAGCTTCATCTCATCGATCCTCTCATTTTTGGTGCCCCGCTCCCCGCTTCCGGTTGCAATTCCGGGCGGGGCCAAAGGCGGCCTGCTTGACCAGCCAACGTGGCAAACGGATATCCCGTATCGATAGGTTAAACTCAAGAACCGTGCCGTTTCCTTTTGAGGCATGTTTATTTGATTTAAATCAATAGGATATGCATAATAGAGAGGTGAAATATTGGCCCTTTAGCAGAGCTTAAATGCTTTAAATTTATGCAATTTGTGTTTTATGCATAAAAATTAGGCACAATCTTTCCGTAGGCCTGGAAATAGGCCCTGGACAAGGGGCCGCAAACGCGGACATTAGGGCCCGTAAAGTTTGAATGGAATCATTCGGACTTGATGGGCTCTGGGTGCGGGGGTAAGCCGCAACCCGCCGCGAAGCAGGCGTGAGCTTCGGTGGCGCATGAACGGCGTTTTATCGCGCTTGATCGCGATCAAATTGGATAGACTCTAGATGCCATGACCCGATCACCGACGAAATCGCCGTCCCCATCATCGTCCCTGGCGGACCCCGGCTTTCTCGAGGCGGAAGTGCTGATCGTCGGCGGTGGACTGGTCGGCTCGACCCTGGCCATCGCCCTTGCCCAGGCCGGGGTGGATGTTGTCGTCATCGATACCCAGGACCCCCGGGCCGGACTCGACGCCGGTTTCGACGGCCGGGCGTCGTCAATCGCGCTGGCAACCCAGAGGGTGCTGGTGGGTCTCGGGATTTGGCCGCCGCTGGAGGCCCACGCGGCGCCGATCAAGGAAATCCGCGTGTCCGAGGGCCGCTCCCTGTTTTTTCTCCACTACGACCACCACGAAACCGGAGAGGAGCCGTTCGGTTTCATGGTCGAAAACCGCAACCTCAGAAAGGCGCTTTTCCACCGCGTCCGGGAACTTGATGCGATCCGATTCTTGGCCCCGGCGGCGGTGACGGCCCTTGCCCGCCAAGGGGCAGGGGTAACGGCGGATTTGAGCGATGGGCGGAAAGTCAAGGCCCGCCTGGCCATTGCCGCCGACGGGCGCAATTCCCGGACCCGCGAGGAGGCCGGAATCCGAGTCACCCACTGGTCTTACAAACAGACCGGCATCGTTTGTTCGGTGGCCCACGAACGTAGCCACGACTTCACCGCCCACGAACACTTCCTGCCCGCCGGCCCGTTCGCCATCCTGCCGCTAATGGGAGACTCAGGTCATCCGGGGCACTGTTCTTCCATCGTCTGGACCGAACGGGCCGACCTGGCGCCGGCGATCATGGCGCTTGACGAAAAAGATTTTTTCGTTGAACTGCAACGCCGTTTCGGCGATTTCCTGGGCCCCCTAGAGGTCATCGGGCCGAAGTGGAGTTATCCGTTGTCGCTGCAATTCGCCGAACGCACCATCGACAAGCGCTTGGCGCTGGTTGGCGACGCGGCGCACGCCATGCACCCGATCGCCGGCCAGGGCCTGAACATGGGGCTTCGCGACGTGGCGGCGTTGGCCGAGGTGGTGCTGGACGCCAAGCGCCTCGGGCTCGATATCGGCGACGACACGGTGTTGGAGGGTTACCAGCGCTGGCGCCGGTTCGACAATACCCTGATGCTGGCCATGACGGACGGGCTGAACAGGCTGTTTTCCAACGATATCCGGCCGCTCAGGCTGGCCCGGGACATCGGCCTGGCGGCGGTCAACGCGCTGCCGCCGCTTAAAAAGGTGTTCATGCGCCAAGCCATGGGACTGGTCGGCGACCTGCCGCGGCTGATGCGCAACCAGCCTTTGTAGGCCCGGCCCGGCTCTTTACGGATCGCGGCTGAGTCCCTTGGCCTTCAGCGCATCCAGGTAATCCTGCCACAGCTCGTCCTGGCGCTGACCGTAATCGTAAAGGGTATCCCACGAAAAGATACCGGTGTCGTGCAGGTCGTCGAAGTTGATGCGGATGGCGTAATTGCCGACCGGCTCGACACTCAAGATGCCGACATGGCGCCGCCCGGCGATAATGGTCTTCTGGTCCGGCCCGTGGCCCTGGACCTCCGCCGACGGGCTTTCGACCCTCAGAAGCTCGGCCGGAAGCGAGAAGGTCTTGCCGTCCTCGAAGTCGATTTCGAGGACTTTCTCCTCGCGCTTGAGGCGGATTTCCTTGGCTCGGTGCTGGAGTTCGAATGATTCGGACATGATGTAACTCTTTGTTATTTCTTGTTTTTTAATCCCGGGTCGCCGGGTTACCATCGTCATCGAGGGGCCGGGCCTCGTCGACCAGCATGATCGGAATGCCGTCGCGGATGGGAAAGGCGAGTTTGGCCTTCTCGGAGATCAGCTCTTCCGCTTTTGGGTCGTAGCTGAGCGTTCCCTTGGTCAGGGGGCAGACCAAGATTTCCAGAAGTTTTGGATCGACGGAACGTTTGCTCATGGGAATTTCCCGGTTTCCTTCAAGAGAACATCAGGGACGACAACTGCCGGCGGCCGGAAACGGTCAACGGATCGGTAGGGCCGAGGGCCTCGAAGATCTTCACCAGTTGCTTGCGGGCGGCTTCGTCGTCCCATTTCTTGTCGCGGCGGAACAGCTCCAGAAGCTCGTCGATAGCGGCTTCATTCTGGCCCTGACCGTAAAGGGCGGCGGCCAAGTCGAAACGGGACTGATGGTCTTTCCCGTTGGCTTCGATCTTGCTTTGGAGTTCCTCGATGTCGCCGGATTTCTGACCCTGTTCGGAAAGCTCAACAGCCGAGATGGCGGCGGCGATTTCGCTCTTTTCCACCAAATCGGCGGGCAGGCCATCGATCATTTCCCGGGCCCGGCCCGCCTCACCGGCGGCCAGGGCGCAACGGATCAAACCGGCGAGCGCCGCTTCGTTGCTTGGATCCTGGGCCTGCACCTGGCCGAAGAGGACGCCGGCATTGACGGCGTCGCCGGCTTCCAGCGCCGCCTTGGCCTCTTCCAGGGCGGCGTCGACGGGGGACTTGGCACCGTCGATGAGTTTGCTGATAAAGCTTTTAAGCTGGCTTTCCGGCAATGCCCCGGTGAAACCGTCGACCGGTTGGCCGCCCTTGAAGGCATAAACGGCCGGAACCGACTGAATCCGCATCTGTCCCGCCAGTTCCTGGTTTTCATCGATGTTGATCTTCACCAACCGGACGGCGCCGGCGGATTCGCGGACCAGCTTTTCCAGGGCCGGGGTCAATTGTTTGCAGGGTCCGCACCAGGGAGCCCAGAAATCGACGATCACCGGCACCTGGGCCGAGACCTCGATGACGTCGGCGACGAAGTTCGCGGTATTCGAATCCTTGATCACCTCGCCGGGGGCGGCCTGGGCCGGCGCTTCGGGCGCCTTCCCGCCAAGCGCCTCGGGCGCCTCCCCGCCCGGCCCGGCGGACGGGGCTTGCGGCGCACCGATGGCGACGCCGGGGCCACCAGGGCCACCAGGGCCTTGATGCTGTTTCTTATTGCCGTCCCCGGCTTCGTTGGGGGCCAGCGAACCGTCCGGTTTTACCGTATAGTCCATGGGTTATTTTGCCTTGGCCTTGCGGCTTTGCTTCAGGGTCCGATCACTCCCCCATAAATGGCTTTTTCCATCGCCCGGTGCAAGTCTCAAGGTCTTTATTTTTGGTTGCGCCAAGGGATTCACCAGGGGTTTCAACCGCCTTTGAGCCGAAGCAGATAAAGTGCCCGGGTGGTGCCGTCGGGGGCTTCACGGCGCTGGATTTCGAAACGTTCCCGGCACGCGGTCTCGAAGGTACCACGGTCATAGTCCCTATAGAGATCATCACGCCCGCGCACGATCCGCTGAAACTGATTATCTTCGCGGGCAACGAATTCTATAATCACCGCGTCCTTCGTCATTTCGGCCGCCAACGCCAAAATCTCCGAAAGGGGAATGCCGTCGCTTGCCATCATATGATGAGCGACGGCCAGCATTGCCACGGCATCGAAACGCTTTTGCGCCCGCGACAGGAACGAAGTCTTTTCCTGGTTGCGCCATCCGGTGCCGGGGGACGGCTGACACAGGTTCTGCACCAGCGTCAGGATGTCGAGGCTTTCGGATTTAGCCTGCCGCCAGGCCGCGCCCGCCACCACCGGGTCCAGATCGACGGCGACGACACTGGCGCCGCCTTTGGCGAGGATGCGGCTGAAGTGGCCGGTGTTGCAGCCCACGTCGAGGACGGTTTGGGGCCTGACCTCGTTTAGAATGGCGGTAACGAAGGTTTCCTTTTGAGCGAAGTCGGCCTCGCTATAGGACGTGGTGGCCATATAGTCGGACCAGCCCGAGGGCCGCCCTGCTTTCGGCGCCACACGCCGGAGATTCCGGTTCAGGCGGGCCAGGGTGCCGCCCAGGATATATCGCGCCTTTTCGTCAGACGGCAGCACGCGCCGCCGGTAAATGCCGGCGCCGTCGGCAAACCGGTTCAGTTTCGTCGGCAACGTCACCAACCCGAGATTTCTCGGCGCTAACCGCCGCCACGGCCCCAATAGGCGGTAGACTTCTTCAGGCTCGAGGCCATCGCCCCGGTTAAGAAAAAGTTCGTTGAGGGAGAGACCGGTCTCCTGGTGCGCCAGAAGAGGAAGAAGAAAGGTCCGGATGAATTGCGCCTCGGCGCGCCAGATCGGATCGCCCGGGGTGCGTTTTTCAAACGAAAGCGCATCGATGAAAACCGGCGCCGGGCCCCGGAACATCACATTGTCGGGCTTGGCGTCCTTAAGCCCGATCCCCCCATCGATGCCGGCCCCGGCCAGATCCAGGGTAAGCTTTGCGGCCGCGTACAGCATCTCCGCCGGCCATTCGTAGGGATAGGACACAAAGGGGATAAGATCATGTTCGACGGCGGCGGCGGGCTTTTCGCCGCCGCAAAGGCCTGAAACCGTGGACGGGTCAATCCGCCGCCCGCCAATCAGCGCCCCGTTCTCGCGGAAGGGGCCAAGGGCATCGGAGTCGAGAAAAATATCCAAATTGGAGACACCCTCATCGCGCACCAGTCGGACGAGCCGGCCGTCGAAGAAGTGGAGTTCACCGGCGGGATCCCTGAGCGAAAGGTTCCGTGCGGATTGGGAAGAGTTAGACGCCATGGGCTTCCAGAATAAAATATCAGTGCCAGTCCGGCCTTGCCTTGGGTAAACGTAGGCCCTGCCCTGGGTAAACGCGGGATTGGCCCGGGATCCACAGCCAAACAATTTTCAGGGCCATTGGGGAAGCGTGCTCAATCTTTTTTCTGGGGAGCTTCGTCGCCGTCTCCCTCGGACGGACGGCTAGGGGTGAAAAAACCCTTGAGCCGGCGCCAGTAGACCTTGAGCGTCCACAGTCCGCCGGCAATCCCCGCCACCAAAAGTTGAAGAAACATGCTTCCGGCACCGGGATCGATATAAGCATGGGCCGGGGCTGCCCATAAAGCGATGGCCCCCATCGACAGCAATGAGACCGCTCGCGGCCGAAAAGGAATTTTGCCAATAATTTTCGCCATTTGCGCCTTTATCCTTCTCCGGACCTTCGGGCCCGGCTTGGGGACCGTTCTAAGTGAGCCCCCAGTTTTGGCAAGGGGATTGTCGCCGCTGGCCCGGCTTGACGGGTCCGGTGCTGGTGGGCCATTAGTTCCGCCGCCCCCTCGGCACCGAGACCGAAAGAACCCGTTTATGGATTTTCCGGGCAAGGGGATTAGCGTCCGGAATACAGAGGCAGGACGTCCTTCTGGCCCGCCGCGGCGCGAAATAACCGGTCGGCGATATAATTGGGGGCGATGCCTTTCAGGCACCCCTCGATGAAGCGAAATGTATTGAACGCCGTCATAGAGGGGTAGAGAGACTCCCGGCAGCGTCCCGGCACGCGCAGGGCGTTTAAAATGCCGTATCTCATTTCAATGCCCGGCGCGTCCCACTGATCCAACGGCTGTGACAGCATCGGCGTCAGGATGAAACCATGATCGCCCTGGAAGACGACAAGGGCGTCCGGGTCGTCCCTCAGGATGATATCCAGGTTCTCCAGAATCTGACGGTTGAGGCATTTGACCGTGTTTACGTAGGCGGTGCCATCACGGGGCCTGATAAACTCTTCGAAAAACGGCTGGGTGTACAACGGGTTGCAGTTTTCGCCGTAGATACGGTCGTGGGGGACGAGGATATGGGCAAACACGAACATCGGCTTTTCGATCACGTCCCGGATAACGCCGAGGCGCCGCACCACGTTGGGAAACAGGTTTCTGCTGAAAACGATCGATTGCGGCCATATCTTGCGGATTACGATTTCCACCGGTGTCATGGCCATGATCGCCAGACCCGTTTCGTTGATCCCTTTCTTTCCGGCCCGGATACAGACGTCCTCGACTCCTTGGCATCGGGTTCCGCCCCAGACACCCGGCTGGGAGTGGACATAGGAATACCCAAGCGAGCGAAACATCCGGATGGCGGAGTTGTGCCCCGCGAGCAGGGTCTGATAGCGTACGTAGCCGTCAAGGACGCCTTTCCCGGGTCGAAAAGGGGGCCCATGTTCAGGGTCGCGGCGATCGACAAGAAGGTAGCTGGATAATTGGTCCGGCTTTTCTCGAGAACGACGAAGCCCCTTTTTTCCAACGCGTTCAGGAATGCGCCGTTGTCGTAATTGAGGTATTTCCTGAGCATGTCCCTCCGCCCATAGGCGTCGAAAATGATGAAATACACGTTGGGAAGCGATCCCGCTTGGGGCTTGCCAGAGGCGGTTGAAAGAGGCGCCGGCATTGCCGTCGCCTTCGCCGGCAGGCGGATTTCCAGGGCGGCCGCCAGGCACATCGCGACCGCACCGACCGCCAGCGCCAGGGTCGAATGCCGGCTTTTGGAGAACCGCCAGGTCAGGGTAACGCCGGACAGCGCCACCACGGCCCAGGTCATGAGGACATACCTGGCGCGCTCGATCTCGAATTCGGCCTTCATTAAATTATCGAGCGACCCGTAGATGAACAACAGCGCGAAGAAGACGCAACCGCTGTTCACCAAGCGGCGGCGCAAGCCGGGGGAGGGCACCAATCCGCCGGTTGCCACAAAGCCGGGCCACAGCAGCCCCA
>JADFNT010000032.1 GCA_022563215.1 Pseudomonadota bacterium | reverse complement strand
TTGCAGTCGTAGCTATCGTATGCTACCGTTGGAACATAGGTTGTTGGGATTTCATAGGCATGTTTTGCGCAACCCGCCAAGATAAATGCGGTCGCAAATATTAGCTTGATCTGATGCATGCCCCCCCGAGCTGTGCAACTAATTTTTGATGAGGCTCAATCTAATGACTACAAGTCGAGGAAATTGCCATTTTTAAGAGAACAGCGCAAATTTTAAAGAAACATGAATACAACTATATGCACATCTCCCTTAACAAGCACCTTCGAAATGCGCCAATCCACTGAATGTCCGTTTTGGGTCAAGCTCGGACATAAACGCCAAATGATTTACAGCTACTGATGCTATTCTTGAGGAGAAATATTTTAATGTATATGATGCACCCAAGAATGCTGGAACCTAAAAAATGGGGGGCTTGTTAAGATGGGATATAAAATTCCGGGCGTAGTAATTCTTCTTTTATCGCTGGCGATAGCAGGTTGTGCATCGAGAGCATCATCAATAGCTCCAATCGCCATCCCGTCAGCTAATTATAAGGGCCTGTCCTGCGAAGAAACAAAATCAACACTTGAGGTAAAAAGGGCTCAAAAATATGCCCTAGTGAAACAACAAAATAACGCAGCAACTGGCGACGCTGTCGGCGTTTTCTTTACTCTTTTACCTTTGGGATCAATATTTGGAGCAGATAAAGAAGGCGAGTTAGCACAGGCGAAGGGAGAAGTGTTAGCACTTGAGGGAGCTATATCAATCAACTGTAAATAATGAGTCGTTGATCAGTATCAGTTCCGACCTGACCTGACGCCGTTAGTTTGCGCTGGTCGCAACCTACGTAGTCAGGCTATTTCACAGCTTCTTTCACCAGTTTTTGCACGTCGCCGTCGTAGGTTGCGCCCCCGACAAGGGTAGCGGCGCACCAAATAGCTGCAGGTGGGAAGATGATTATAGCCGCACATGCTGCGACACCTGTTGATTTTCCGGGGTTTTCCTTGACCGTGGTGGTAACTGTGTCAACGACATTGCCGTCGGCGTAGCTCGAACTCGGGGCGGCAAGAAGGATTATGCTAAGACCTAAAATCATCAACGCACGCATCTCTATTCTCCTATCAACTGAAATTTTGTAGATAACCTTCGCATCCATGGCGATAGTACCCAAATTCCATCGCCACCAGAATAGTTTTCTACGCTAAACATCCCCGCAGCGATACGGCGTGTCCCTCCGGGACGCTATGACACACACGAACCAACCCATTTCACGTACTGGTTTGGCCGTTTATGACCAGTTTTTGCCCTAATTTGACCGTTTAGGGGGCAAATACCGGAATCTTCGTACTGGTCTAGGACCTTTCAGGTGCACAGGTCATATAAATAAGCGTTGTAATCAGTACGTTAGTACGTGTGCACCTCGAAAAGGTGATACCAGAGGCACCAATATGAGTGACCGATTAGCCAAAACCAATAAGCGTCAACCACACCGGAGCCAATAAAAACAAGGTCTTAGCTGGAAACGGCTAGGGCCTTGTTTCTTTATAGCAACCAATTAACAACCACTGGGGACGGTTTCGCGCCTATTTCGGCATTTACGGTGGGGGCAGGCTAATTCGCCTTACCTCGACGCTGGGTGAATAAATTTCGTGGATTGAGGGGCCGTTTTTCAAGGGGGGGTATTTTGGGAACTCCATATTTTTGATTGCTCTTAATTTTCGCACGAAAGGCTTGACCGAACGCAAACCCGTCACCCATGATTACGGAGGAGGTCGAAATCAATGTGCAGAAGTTCCCAAAAAGGCATCTACCTGAAGGAATTGATAGCCGAGGTCCGCGCCGCCCGTGCTAAGCGGAAAGTTGGGCGGACGCCCGTGCCAGCCAAACCGACGGCCTTAGCGAATTGGGCTTTTGCCATCTTTCGCAAGGTATAGCGTTTCCGTCGCCGGGTTTTTTATGAGTTCCCGGTAGGTGGAAGGGTGGCCTCGGTTGCGTTATCAGCCCTCACCCCCCGATATCGGGCGCGGGCGGGTTTCGCTCAAGCCTTGGAAAATGAAACCCTCGGGCACCAAAAGAGCCCCACCCCATGCCCCCGCGTTGCCTTTTTCTCCCCACAAGGGCAACATTCAACCGTCATGTCAGGATGCCTAGGGATTCCAACTGCGGCGGCAATCCTTGTCGCCGGGGCCGCCGGGGCCGCCGGCGCCGGGGGGCTGTTGGCGCCGGGGCCGGCCGCAGCCGCGGTCGCCTGCCCAAAGGCGGAAACCCTGCCCCGGGTGTCGCTCAAGACCCTGGTCGGCCGCGTCACCTACGACACCAGGAAAAGCCGTGAACAACTGGCCCGCCTGCAAGGACGCAAGGGGGCGCAGAGCCGCAAACGCGGCTGGCATCCTATCGGGCTAACCCTGACCGAGCTTCAATTCCGCATGGACATCTCGATCAACACGCTCAGCCGCAAGGCCAAACGACATTGTGCCACCATAGCGGGCGTCAAGGCGGAATTAGGCTACGACGAGATCACCATCTACGTCGCCAAACGTTATCATCGTGGGAGTTGCCAATACCTTTCGGTTCTGGAACATGAAAACGAACACCTGGCGATTTTCCGCAATACCCTGGCCCGTTATGGGCCAAAGGTCGAGCGGCGGCTGGTCCAGGCCGCTTCGCAGTTGAAGCCCATGGCCGGGCGGTCCTCCAACCAGGCGGCAGCCAAGATCCAAAAAGCCCTGCAACGTCAGATCGAGCCGCTGTTCAAGGAGATGAACAAGGTCATGGACCGGGAAAACGACCGCATCGACATGACGGAGAACTACCATCGTGAACAGGCCCGGTGCTCGAAGTGGTAGGCCTAAAAACCGCGGACTCTTGACGCCTTGCGCCGTGGGCGCGAGAATCCCCGCCAACAATGGGGAAAACAGCCTCTAAGGGGGAAACGGGCAGCCGATGAACGAACCGACCCAATTACTGCAGGCCGAAAAGGACGAACTGCAAGAGGCGGGGATGGAAATCCGCCACCTCAAGAGCACCATCGCGGCGCTGCGCGAGGAGTTGGAGGCCCTGCAGTACGAAATGCAGGAAAGCGTACAGCGGGCCATCGCCGACGCCGCCGACGAAGCGACGCAGCTCATGGAAACGGCGGCGGCGCTTCGCGAGGAGATGGACAACCTCAATTTCGAGAAAGACCAGTCCGTGCAGGAGGCGAAGGCCCATTCCAACGACGAAATCCAGCAGTTGATGAAAACCGCGGCCGCGCTCCGCGAGGAACTCGACAACCTGAACTTCGAGAAGGACAAGGCGGTGCAGGAGGCCGTTGCCCACGGCAACGACGAAATCCAGCAGTTGAAAAAGACCGCCCAGGCGCTTCGCGAGGAGCTCGACGATCTGAGCTTCGAGAAGGACGAAAGCGTTCAGAAGGCCGTCGTCGACGGCGCCGACGAAGCCAACCAGCTCAAGGAAACCGTTTCGGCGCTACGCCAGGAACTGGACACCATCAAGGGCAAGTACGAAGACCAGATACAGGAACTGGAACGCGCGTCGCGCGACGAAATCAAGCAGTTGCAGGAAACCGCGGCCGCCCTGCGCGAGAAATTAGAGGATAAAATCTAACTTATGGCAACCATACGACGGCTTTCCAAGTTCGTCCGGAAAGGCGCGCGAAGCGCTGTGATGCTGGCGCATCACAAGCATCGGGCAACGCGTCCGGTAGGCTTGGGAAGCCGCCCCCCTGGGCGCTTTGGGGGTCCCTACTCCCGGCTTCTTAGTCCCCTTGACGATGGTCCCGCATCGCCTGCGGGCACTCTCCTGCCGAGAAACCGGGAGTGGGGATCGTATGGGTGTTATAAGGTAGATTCTATCCTCCGAGCCCAAGGAGGGGCATAGGGATGGCAAACAACGTTCCCGCCGAACAGGCGGCAGAGCAGGACCAGGCCGGGGCCGCGCAACCCCAGGCCGATACGGGCCAAGGGGCGCCTGACCGGGTGGCCCTCCTGCGCCAGGCCGACAAGAAGCTGCAGCAGGCGGAGATGCTGCTCGACGTGTCGCGCCGGGTGGCGGGGATCGAAAGCCTGGACGAGGTCCTGCAGACCCTGGTCGAGATGATTGCCTATGAACTGGGGGCGGAGCGCGCTTCGCTGTTCCTCAACGACGGCGCCACCGCCGAGCTCTATTCCCGCGTCGCCCAGGGCAACTTCTCGCGCGAAATCCGGATGCTCAATACGACCGGCATCGCCGGCGCGGTTTTCCAATCGGGCAAGGGAGAAGTCATCGACGACGCCTATAATGACGAGCGCTTCAACCGCAAGGTCGACGAACAGACTGGATTCAAGACCAAGAACATCGTTTGCGCCCCGGTCAAGACGGTCACAGGCAACGTCATCGGCGTTACCCAGGCGCTGAACAAGAAGGAAGCCTCCTTCACCCCGGACGACCTGAACCTGTTGGAGGCGATCGCCACCCAGGCGGCGGTGGCGCTGCAAAGCACCCAGTACGTCGAACGGATGAAGAAAAGCCGCGAAAAAGAAATGGAGTTCCTGGACGTGGTGTCCGACGTCACCTCGGAATTGGAACTGGGGACGTTGCTGGCCAAGGTGATGAGCGAAGCGACAAGGATGCTCGACGCCGACCGTTCGACGCTGTTCCTCAACGACGAAAAGACCGACGAGCTGTTCTCCCGCGTCGCCATGGGCGATTCGATCGGCGAAATCCGGCTTCCCAACCACATGGGCATCGCCGGCACCGTGTTCACCTCGGGCAAGACGGTCAACATCCCCTATGCCTACGCCGATCTTCGGTTCAACCCGGCGTTCGACAAGAAGACCGGCTATTTCACCCGCTCGATCCTGTGCGTGCCGATCATCAACAAGAACTCCAAGACCATCGGCGTCACCCAGGTCCTGAACAGGCGCGGCGGGCCGTTCACCGACGAGGACGAGCACCGGCTGAAGGCGTTCACGGCGCAAGTGTCCATCGCGCTTGAGAACGCCAAGCTGTTCGAAGACGTCCAGAACATGAAGAACTACAACGAAAGCATGCTGGAAAGCATGACCAACGCCGTCATCACCATGAACGAGGACGGCAAGATCGTCACCTGCAACGCCGCCGGGCTCCGCATCATGCGGGTGACGGTGGACGATGTCCTCGACAAGCAGGCGGACGAGTTCTTCGCCGGTGCCAACGCCTGGCTGATAGAGCGGGTCAAGAAGGTCGAGGAATCGCTCGAGCAGAACCTCCTTATGGACGCGGAACTGGAATTCGGGGACGAGGACGAGAAAGAAACGATTTCGGCCAACGTCACCGTCCTGCCGCTCATCGGCGAGGACGATAACCAGAAGGAAAAGAAGCTCGGCGCGATGATCATGATCGAGGACATCAGCACCGAAAAACGGATGAAATCCACCATGTCGCGCTACATGGACCCCGGCATCGCCGACCAGTTGATGAGCGATGGCGGGGGTGAGGAATTTCTCGGCGGCAAAAGCAGCGAAATCACGGTGTTGTTTTCCGACATCCGCAGCTTCACCACCATCACCGAGGCCCTCGGCGCCCAGGGCACGGTACAAATGCTCAACGATTACTTCACCATCATGGTCGACTGCATCACCCGGGAAGGCGGCATGCTGGACAAGTTCATCGGCGACGCCATCATGGCCGGGTTCGGCATTCCCGTTGCCCACGACGACGACGAGGACCGCGCCGTGCGCGCCGCCATCGCCATGATCGTCGAGCTTTGGGAATGGAACGTGGAACGCGCGGCCAAGGGCCTGGATCCCATCGACCACGGGGTCGGGCTGAACACCGGCATGGTGGTGTCCGGCAACATCGGCTCGCCCAAGCGCATGGACTACACGATGATCGGCGACGGCGTGAACCTGGCGGCACGGCTTGAATCGGCGTGCAAGCAGTATTCGGCGCGCCTGTTGATCAGCGAATTCACCAAGGCCAAGCTGAAAGGCACCTATAAACTACGCGACATCGACATGGTCGTGGTCAAGGGCAAGACCGAACCGGTCGGCGTTTACGAGGTGCTGGACTACCACACCGACGAGACCTATCCCAACCTGATGGACAACGTGAACTACTTCAACGAAGGGGTGAAGGAATACCGCGCCGGCAATTGGGACAAAGGCATCGGCCGCTTCCAGGAGGCGATCAAGGCCAATGAGAGCGACAAGCTGGCGCAGACCTACATCGAACGCTGCGAGAAACTGAAGAAAGACCCGCCCAAGGACTGGGACGGCGTCTGGGTGATGACCTCGAAATAGGCGTCTCTATCTTCTCAGGCTACTTAGTGGTGGCGATGAAGACGCCGTCCCAATCGGGGGCCGGCGGGTCGGCTTCGAAGTCGGCGATGCGGGTTTCGTAGAGGTCATAGAGGAAGTCCAGCCCATAGGGCTCGCAAAGAATCCGGCATTCCTTGATCTTCGCCTTGGTGCTGTCCCATTGCTGGGCCCGGTAGGCGGTGATCATCTGTTCGTGGATTTTGCGCAGGTTCCGGAAATCCGGGTTCTGCTCCATCTCCTCGCCGCCGAGAAGGACGAAGATGTTGACTCCCACCGTCTTGCCCTTGACCTGAATCAGGTCCAACTCGATGGTCGCCATCTCCGGCACCTGGATCCAGGTATCGCGCCCGAGGACGATGTCGACGCCGTAAGACTTGCTTTGCCCCTCCAGCCTGGCGGCCAGATTGACGATGTCGCCGAGCACCGAATAATCGAAACGCTGGTCGGATCCCATGTTGCCGACCACCGCCAGCCCGGAATTTAGCCCCAGGCCCACTTTCAACGGGATGTGCTTGCGGCCTTCTTCTTCCGCCTCTTTTTTCAGGCGTTCGTTCAAGGGGGCCATTTCGCCCAGCATCTCCAGCGCCGACAGGCAGCCGTTCCGGGCATGGTCCGGGTCGTCGAGGGGCGCGTTCCAGAACGCCATGATGCAATCGCCCATGTACTTATCCACGGTGCCGAGCCGTTTAAGGATTACGTTGGTCAACGGCGTCAGAAGCTTGTTGATGAGGCTGGTCAGGCCGACGGCGTCGAACTGTTCGGATATAGTGGTAAAGCCGCGCACGTCGCAGAACAAAAGCGTCATATCCCGCTCCTCGCCGCCGAGCTTGAGCTCACTCGGGTTCTCGGCGACGCGTTTGACCATGTCCGGTGAAAGATATTTTGAAAAGGCCTCCCGGGTCTTGCGCCGATTGGCTTCTTCCTTGGCGTAGCTGGTGTAGGTCAGCACCATGTACATAAACAGAATGGATATGCCCGCGTAGCCGGCGTCGAACAACAGCCGTCCGTCGAGCTTGAAGCCGATAACCGGGATCATCGAGAGGTCAAGGCCGGCGAACAGGTACCACGAAGTCGCCCCGGCCCCGCCGGCAAACAACAAAAAAACCGCCAGGCCCCATTTCGCCCCGGCCCAAGGGACCAGAATGATCATCGCCAAGCCGCCGAACAGGATCAACGCCAGCTCGGCGCCGATGAAATAATTGGGCCGCGAAAGCCATTTTTTATGAAGCGCCGCCTCGATCAGCTGCACGTGCACCTCGACTCCGGGCATGACCGACTCCGTCGGCACGGAGCGAATATCCAGAAGCCCGACCGCGGACGTGCCGACGATGGTCAGCTTGCCCTTGATCAGCGCCGGGTCAGCGGTTCCGTTCAGCACGTCCTTGGCCGATACGTACTTGGATTTGTCGCTTTTCGAGAAATACGGCCACACCCGGCCGTGGCTGTCGGTCGGAAGCTGGAGATTCTTGTGAATGCCCAGAAAGGTGATGCCGGCGGCGTTGGCCTTGACCAGAATGGATTTGCGGTTAAACGCGACCCTCAGCATCTCGATCGACAGCGACGGATACAGCTCGTTTTCATAGACGAACAGCGTCGGCACCCTTCTGACGATGCCGTCGGGTTCCGGCACCAGGGAAAAGATGCCGTGGCCGGTGGCCGGCTTTTCAATCACCGGCACGTTGCGGATCAACGACTGGAACCGGGGCAGGAAGAGGGCCGGGTTGACGTTCTTGCCCTGCTTCAGGAGCGCCACGGATTTCTTGATCGGCGGGCCCTTCTTGGTTTCCAGCTTTTCCCAGTAACCGGCCTGGCCCAACACGACGCGGCTTTTGCGGATCGCCCGGGCCATGATCTCGTCGTTGCTGGGAAGCGCCCTAAGCTTGGCCTTGGTGGCCTCGTCGAGGCCGACCACGGTATCCGGAATTTTATTCGGATTCATCCTGTCCGGTTCGGCGAACACGATGTCGAAGGCGACCAAGGCGGCGCCCATCTGCGTCAGGTTCTCGATGAGCTTGGCGACGATGGTGCGCGGCCACGGCCATTGGCCGATTTCGGCCAGGCTTTCCTCGTCGAGGTCGATGATGGTGACCGGCTTGCCCTGAGGCGGGGGAATTTCACGCGGTTTCTGCTGTTGGTAAAAATCGAAGGTCTTCAGGCGCAGGAATTCCACCGGATAGGGGTCGACGTAATACAGGAACATGAATCCCGCCAGGAGGACCATGCCCAAAAGCCTCTCGAAGCTGAAGGCGGAGCGCAGGAACTTAAGCATCCGGCCGCCCTCTCCGACTCCGGGCGAGACCATTAAAACGAATCCTGAACTTCGTCACCGGCCTTAAACCCCTTAATTGGCTCCCGGACACACGGCACTACACAGGTCCGCCGTTTCGGGGTCAAGCCGTAATTCTCGACCCGTTCGGGTGCCTCATGCCCGCCGGTAAGCCTGAAACCCCCGTCAGTCCCCAACCATGGGGCGCCGGTTTCGAAAACGGATGCCTTAAGCCCCCGAGGCCCCGCCAGCGCCATAAAATCGCCGCCAACATGGGCTAGCGTCATTTGCTTGGGAGCCGTATATTTCTTTCCTATGAGTGATCCCCCTTCACGCGCCTGGCTCAAGCCCTTCATGGACCCGCTGAGGCCGATTTTCCGCGAGGTTTTGGCGATGTCGCTGTTCGTCAACCTGTTGGCGCTCGCGGTGCCGGTATTCACGCTCCAGGTCTACGACCGGGTGATCGCCAGCGCCGGGATCAGCACCCTTTGGGGCCTGGCCATCGGCATGATTTTCGTCATAATCTTCGACTACATCCTGCGCATGGCCCGGTCCCGGATTATGCAGTCGGTGGCTTTGCGGATCGATGTTCTGGTCGGGCAGCGCCTGTTCGACAAGCTGATGGCGCTGCCGCTACACACGCTTGAGTCCAAGCCGGCGAACCACTGGCAATCGCTTTTCCGCGACGTCGACGTGGTCCGCAACACGCTTTCCGGCGCCTCGGCGCTGTTGGTGGCCGACCTGCCGTTCGCGCTGGTGTTTTTAGGCGTGATCCTGGTCATCGCGCTGCCCATCGCCTGGGTCCTTTTGATCATCATGCCGGCTTTTATGTTCGTGGCCTGGAAATCGGGCTCCACCATGGCCGCCGCCAACCAGGCAGAGCGTCAGACGACGCAAAGCCGCGATAGCCTGATCGCCGAAATGATCAACGGCCGCACCACCATCAAGGCGCTGGCGCTGGATCAGTCCATGCGGCCGGTTTGGGCGGAAAAACACGCCGAAAACATCGAACAGTCGATCATGCGCGGGGCCAAGACCGACACCTTTACCAACCTCGGCGGCAGCCTGACCATGCTCACTTCGTTGTGCATGACGTCCGTCGGCGCCATCGCCATCATCAACGGGTCGCTGACCATGGGGGCGTTGATCGCCACCAACATGCTGAGCGGCCGGCTTTTGGGGCCGCTTAATCAACTGGTCGGGCAATGGCGCACCTTCAACAGCTTCAAGCAGGCGGTCGACCGTCTGGGCGAGGTTTTCTCCATCGAGGGCGAGCGCGAGGAAAGCGAAATCAAGCTGGAACGCCCGACCGGCGAGATCGAGCTGCAAGGCGTCACTTTTGCTTTCGGCGAGGACATGGCGCCGGTGGTCGACAACGTGACGATCACCATCAAATCCCACAGCGTTCACGCCCTGGTGGGGCGCAACGGCAGCGGCAAGACGACGCTGCTGAAGATCATCCAGGGCCTCTATCCCCCGACCAGCGGGCGGGTGCTGCTGGACGGCGCCGACATTTCCCAGTTCACCCGCATCGAACTGGCCCACTGGATGGGCTATGTGCCCCAGGAATCGGTGCTGTTCGCCGGCACCGTGCGCGACAACATCATCCACCGCTTTCCGCAGGCATCCGACGAGGAAATCATCAAGGCGGCGACCGCCGCCGGCGTCCATCATTTCATCATCGATCTGCCCGACGGCTACGGCACCGAGATCGGCGAGGCCGGAAGGCGTCTGTCCGGGGGTCAACGTCAGCGGATCACCATTGCCCGGGCGCTTGTCGGCGACCCGCCGGTGTTGTTGCTGGATGAGCCGTCAAGCAGCCTCGATCGCCATGCGGAGCAGGAACTGCGCCAGACGTTGACCGACCTCAGCAAGGATCGGACGGTCATCATCGTCACCCACAGCCCTAGACTGCTGGCCGCCTGCAGCGACCTGGTGGCGCTGGACCGTGGCAAGGTCGCCCTGGCCGGCCCGTCGAAGGAAATCCTGCCGAAGCTGTTCGGCCAGTCGCCGAAACCCGCCGCCGGCGCCCCGGCCCCGGCGCAACCGCCCCCCGGCCCTGCTTCCGCCGCCCCGGCCCCGGCGGCATCGCCTTTCGCGGCCC
>JADFNT010000323.1 GCA_022563215.1 Pseudomonadota bacterium | reverse complement strand
ACGGCATACGTGGCGCAGCGGGCCTCGCAGGTCACCCAGGCGCTGGAATATCAAACCGTGGAAATGCGCCAGGCGTCCAACGAGGCCAATGCCATCCTCGAAGCCCTCCAGGGGCGCAAGCAGGAGGCCGGGCTGGCCGACTTCATGCATCAATCGAGCTTCATTTCCGAACGCCTGCAGTCCCTGGCCGTCGACATGAACCGGGTGCTGGAAACGCAGATTTCCGAGGACGACTGGCAACGCTTCAACAAGGGCGAGAAAGGCGTCTTCGTGCGCAAGATGCTGGGGTTCCGCGAAAAGGCGAAATTGGCTTCGATCAGGGAAAAATACCAAACCGACGGCGAATTCCGCGATTACGTATCCCGGTACTTCACCGAATTCGAGGTCCTGCTCGACGAAGCCAAGAAGCGCGACCAGGAGGGCCTGCTCAAGGGCACCTTCCTGTCGTCGGACGTCGGCAAGGTCTATATGCTGCTGGCGCGCGCGCTCGGCCGGGACATTCGGGCACCGGACGTTTAATCTGCCGGCATGAGCGTCAAGCAACAGAAGGCCATCGTGGCCTGGCTGTTTATCGTCGGCCTGATGGTTTTTGCGATGATCGTCTTGGGTGGCGTCACCCGGCTCACCCATTCGGGGCTGTCGATGGTCGATTGGCGGCCGGTGACGGGCTGGCTGCCGCCTTTGGACGCGGCGGAGTGGGAACGGGCCTTCGACCGCTACCAGGAATATCCCGAATACAAGAAACTCAACCTCGGCATGACGCTGGGCGAGTTCAAAGCCATTTTTTGGTTCGAATACACCCACCGGCTGTTGGGGCGCATCATCGGCGCCGCCTTCTTCGTGCCGATGGCGGCCTTCTGGCTCAAGGGATGGTTCGATAAGCGGCTGGGGTTGAAGCTGGTCGGGCTTTTCGTTCTCGGCGGCCTGCAGGGGGTGCTGGGCTGGTACATGGTCAAGAGCGGCTTGGTTTCCCGCCCCGACGTCAGCCAGTACCGGCTGGCCGCGCACTTGTCCCTGGCCCTGGTTATCCTCGGCGCCATGGTGTGGGTGACGCTCGGGATATTGAGTCCCGAAAGGCCCGCCGCGCCGCCGGAACGAGGGCCGGGCCAGGGGCCGGAATGGAGACCGGGACGGCTTCGATGCTGGTCCTGGGGCCTGACGGCGTTGATTTTCGTTACCGCCATATCCGGCGCCTTCGTCGCCGGGCTCGATGCCGGTTTCGTCTACAACACCTTCCCGCTCATGGACGGCGCCTGGGTTCCCGACGGCCTGTTCGAACTGGCACCCGGTTACCGCAACTTTTTTGAAAACATCACCACCGTTCAGTTCGACCACCGGATTTTGGCGATCACTTCCCTTTGCGCCGTGATGGTTTTTTGGTGGCGGGCCCGGAGGGCGGGACTGGCCCGCGGCCAGCGCCTGGCCCTGAACGTCCTGGCGGCGGTGGCGGCGGTCCAGGTGGCCTTGGGCATTTCGACCCTGTTGCTGGTGGTTCCGGTGACCTTGGCGGCCCTTCATCAGGCGGGTGCGGTGGCGTTGTTCCTTACCGCCGTCTGGTTGGCGCACGAACTCCGCCCCGGCGGTGACTGATCTTCTTCGATTCAGTTATTGTTTCCCCCCTGGGTTTATTTATTCTCTCCTTTTCCCGACTGCGGGTTTCGGCGGATATATCACATGGTCTATGATGATCCGGCAAACCGGCCCGTTTTGGGAAAGGCCCGTTTCGGGAAAGGAAGGATGAGAGTTTGAGAAGGTTTTTGGATAATGAGTGACAATAAATTCCGTTTGGTCACCCGCAGCGATTTCGACGGCCTGGTCTGTGCGGTGCTGCTTAAAGAACTGGCTATGATCGACGACATCAAGTTCGTCCACCCCAAAGACATGCAGGATGGCACGATCCTGATTTCAGACACCGACATCACCACCAACCTCCCCTATGTCGAAGGGGTGCACTTGGCCTTCGACCATCATTCCAGCGAAATTACCCGGGTCGGGGATAAGAAGGACAATTACATCAACAATCCGGAAGCCCCGTCGGCGGCGCGGGTGGTCTATGACCATTTCGGCGGCAAGGAGAAATTCCCCAACGTTTCCGATGACATGATGGACGCCGTCGACAAGGGCGATTCGGCCCAGTTCAGCGAAGAAGAAATCGTCGACGCCAAGGGGTGGGTGCTGTTGAACTATCTCATGGATTCCCGCACCGGGCTCGGCCGGTTCCGCGAATTCCGCGTTTCCAACTACAACCTGATGATGCAGCTGATCGATTACAGCCGCGATCACACGGTCGATGAAATCCTCGACCTTCCCGACGTCAAGGAGCGTGTCGATCTTTATAACCAGCACCTGGAGGACTTCAAGGAGCAGATCAAGCGCTGCACCACGGTCCACGGCAAACTGGCCGTGCTCGATCTGCGCGACGAGGAAATCATCTACGCCGGCAACCGGTTCATGATCTATGCCCAGTTCCCCGACACCAACATCTCGATCCACGTTTTGTGGGGGTTGAACAAGATGAACACCGTGTTCGCCACCGGCAAATCGATCATCAACCGCACATCGAAAACCAACATCGGCGAATTGATGCTGAAATACGGCGGCGGCGGGCACGAAAACGCCGGCACCTGCCAGATCGACAACGACGACGCGGAGCGCGTGCTGGGTGAATTGATCGAACGGATCACCGCCGACGGATAAGGCGCCCGAGTAGACAACAAAAAAGGATTTCCGGCGTTAGCGGACAAGTTCTCCCCCCGTCCCCC
>JADFNT010000322.1 GCA_022563215.1 Pseudomonadota bacterium | reverse complement strand
TCAACGGAGGCCGCCAAAAAACCGCGAATTCTTTACCTTCCATGCCCTCCGGGGTAGGAATCGGGAATGAACGGTAATCCCACCAAACGCCCTTCGGGCCGGGCCGCGGACGAGATGCGCGTGGTCACCCTTGAGCCCGACTTCGCCAAGCACGCCGAAGGGTCGTGCATCGCCGGTTTCGGCGACACCCGGGTCTACATCACCGCCACCGTCGAGGAACGGATGCCGGGCTGGCTGCGGAATTCCGGCCACGGCTGGGTGACCGCCGAATACGGCATGCTGCCCCGGGCCACCAACACGCGGACCGGCCGCGAGGCCCGCCAGGGCGGCCAATCGGGCCGCAGCCATGAAATCCAGCGCCTGATCGGCCGTTCGCTGCGCGCCGTCACCGACTTGGAGGCCATGGGCGAGATGTCAATCAGGATCGATTGCGACGTCATCCAGGCCGACGGCGGCACCCGCACGGCGGCCATCACCGGCGCCTACGTGGCGCTCCGCCGGGCATTCGAGAAGTGCGTGGCGCTCGGCGTTCTCAGCGCCGTTCCCCTCAATGACCACGTCGCCGCCGTTTCCTGCGGGCTTTACCAAGGCCAGCCGATCCTCGACCTGGATTACGAAGAAGACTCCTCGGCCGACGCCGACGCCAATTTCGTCCTCACCGGGTCCGGCGACATCGTCGAAGTCCAGGGCACGGCGGAAACCGGGCCGTTTTCCGAGAAGGCGTTCCTGGCCATGCTGAAACTCGCCGGCAAGGGCGTCGGCGAGCTGGTGGCGTTGCAGAAAAAGGCGCTCGGCGAAAAATAACCGCCGCCCATGAACGCCCGCACCCATCGCCATTTCGAGGGCGGCCGGCTGGTCATCGCCAGCCATAACCCGGGCAAGGTGAGGGAAATCGCCGATCTTTTGCAACCCTTCGGGGCCGAGGTGACGTCGGCGGCCGACTTGGGGCTGCCGGAACCCATCGAGACCGGCGCCACGTTTGCCGAAAATGCCGAGTTGAAGGCCCGGGCCGCCGCCGAAGCCTCGGGGATGCCCGCCTTGGCCGACGATTCCGGGCTCGTGGTCGCGGCGTTGGCGGGCCAACCCGGCATTCATTCGGCGCGCTGGGCCGGGCCGGACAAGGACTTCCAGGCGGCGATGCAAAAGGTCGAGGACGAACTGAAGGACAAAGATGACCGCCGCGCCCATTTTGCCTGTGCCTTGGCCCTTTGCTGGCCCGATGACGGCCAGGGGGTCCATCTGGAGACCTTCGAAGGCTTCGTCCACGGGACCCTGGTATGGCCGCCCCGGGGGAGCAATGGTTTCGGGTACGATCCGGTGTTCGTCGCCGATAGGGCCGACGGGGGCCATGACCTGACCTTCGGCGAGATGGACGCGGCGGAAAAACACAAAATCAGCCACCGCGCTAGAGCATTCGGGAAACTCGTCGATGCCTGCTTCGGATAGGGTTGCGGATAACAACCCCGGCCCGGATCAAGGGTTCGGCGTCTACATCCACTGGCCGTTCTGCGCGTCCATGTGCCCGTATTGCGATTTCAACAGCCACGTCAGGGATTCCATCGACCACCGCCGCTGGCGGACGGCGCTGCTGTCGGAGCTCAATCATTTCGCCTTGGAAACGAGCGCCCGGACTGTCACCAGCGTCTTCTTCGGCGGCGGCACGCCGTCGTTGATGGCGCCCGAGACGGCGGCCGCCCTGATTGCCGCCGTCGGCAAGCGGTGGGACACGGTGGACGACCTGGAAATCACCCTCGAAGCCAATCCCAATTCGGCCGAGGCGGGGCGGTTCCGGGCCTTCCGCGATGCCGGCGTCAACCGGCTGTCGATCGGCGTGCAGTCGTTCCGGGACCAGAACCTGTCCTTTCTCGGGCGCCGCCATTCGGTTGCCGAGGCCAAGGATGCCTTAAAAATGGGTTCGGACGTTTTTCCGCGCTTCTCCTTCGATCTGATCTATGGCCTGGCCGGCCAATCGCCGCGGGACTGGTCACGCGAGCTCGACGAGGCGCTTGAATATGCCCAGTCCCTCGGGGCCGAGCATCTGTCGCTTTACCAGTTGACCATCGAGCCCGGCACGCCCTTTTACCGCGACGGCGTCAAGGCCGCCGGCGGCGATGTCGGGGCGGGGTTGTACGAGATCACCCAGGAAAAACTTAACGAGGCCGGCCTGCCGGCCTACGAAATCTCAAACCACGCGCGGCCGGGCAGCGAATGCCGCCATAACCTCAAAATCTGGCGGGGCGGCGCCTATGCCGGCATCGGGCCCGGCGCCCACGGGCGGCTGCCGGCCCGCAGGCGGACCGAGGCGCTTTATCAGATTCACACGCCGGAGCGATGGCTGGCGGCGGTCGAGCAGAAAGGCCACGGCACCGCCAAGCGCCTGGCCCTGCCGAGAAGGGCCCGGGCCGAGGAATTGCTGATGACCGGGCTCAGGCTGATCGAGGGCGTCGGGCGGGCGCGGTTCCAATCCATGACCGGGCGCGGGATCGAGGATTTCATCGACAAAGACGGCCTGGAACGGATGACGGTTGGCGGGTTCGTCGAGATGGACGAGGCGGGCCTCCGCGCCACCGCCAAGGGGAGGCGTTGCCTGAACGAGGTCCTGCGCCATTTATTGGCCTAGTGGGCCACGCGAGGCTAACCGCCGGAAAGCTTCAGGGCGATGGCGTAAACCTTCAACCAGAACGCATGACCCTTTTCGTCGCCCCTGGCCAGCGCCTCTTCGGCCCTGAACGTCGAGTCCAACGTTGCCAGGCCGCCCAGTTCCTCGAAC
>JADFNT010000321.1 GCA_022563215.1 Pseudomonadota bacterium | reverse complement strand
CGGCGGGGGGTTGCGTCCGTTGGCGATCGCAAGCTGGGCGCCGGCGCGCGCCGCATTGACCAGTTCCATCTTGTCGAAGGTGACGAGGCCGTAGTTGGCGATGCCGATGACGGCGGTGGCGAGAACGGGAACGATAATCGCGAATTCGACCGCCGCGGCGCCACGCCGGGACGCCGCCAGCCGGGCGGTGACTTTCCTTAAAATCAGGCGCGTCCGCCGGTAAATGTTCATAACGCCCTCAGTATATCAAATTCGGGTCTTTATGTTAACGACTCGCCGTTTTCGAGGCCCTGCCGGTCCCCGTTTCATTCGACCAGGGAACCCTTGCCGCCGGCCGCAATAGGCTCCACCCCGGTGCCGTCGCAATCGTTGCCGATGGTGCCGTCGCCGCTGAACGTCACCTGATTGCCGATGAGTTGCAGGCAGGCGCCGCTGACCGACGTGCCGCCGCTGAAGTTAATTCCGGCACCGGGGTTGTACATCGCCCCGATCAGGGTGCTGTCGGAATTGCCGGTGAACGAAAAGTCGCCGCCGGAGCTTGAGCAACTGGAATGGCGGAAGAACAGAATGCCGGTGTAGGTGTCCGCTTCGTCCGGCGGCGCCGTCATGTCGAGTTCGCCGCCGGTGACGTTGACTATGCCGCAGTTGTTGCCGCCGCTGCTGTCGCCGAAGACGATGGTGACGCCGGCGGCGTCGGTGGCGGTTACGGTGCCGCCGGTAACCTTGAAATCCCCCTGGTCGATGAAGTAGGTGCCTTCGGTCATGACCAGGTCATCACCGCCACTGACCGTGATTTTGCAATAGACGTCCGCGCTGAGTGGCGAGTCCGCGGCCGTGCCGTTGTTGGAACCGCAGTCGGCAAAGCTCGGTTCCGCGATGTCCGCGTAGGGGTCGGCGACCTCAGGCTGCCCCGTTTTGGTCCCTGAACACTTGGTGGTCGTCAGGGTCCCACCCCCCACTTCCTGTAAGGCGCCCCCTCCTTGGATGTAGGCGCAGTCGGCCTGGATGGTGCCCGATACCTTTATGGCCTTGCTGTTTTCGGAATTGGTCGCCAAGGTGCAGCCGTCAAAGACCACGTCCACGCCGCCGTTTACCGTTATCGCCGACGCACCCGGGGAGAGCCCGTTGCCGAGCGCCAGCACGCAGGCCTCCGTCGCCCCGGCGACCACCGTCGCCACGGCGCCCGCGGTGAGCGTCAGGTTGTCCATGAAATAGCCGATAAACAGGGGTTGCAGGGTCCGGGTCAGGATCACCTCGACGGCGTTGCTGTCGTCGTCGAAATTGCCGCTGCTGGGAAAGGTGGAGTTAATCTGATCATTGTTGACCAAGATGGTATCCCCGTTTGACGAGGACCAGCCGTTGGCTTCGGCTTCCCGTTGGGCCACCGCCTCGGCGGAGGACACCCTGTCTTCGGCGACTTCGTAGGCCCCGGCAAGGGCGCCGGCGTCGGCCGCCGCCTGCAGGTCCCGGCGGTCCTGAAACCAGTACGCGACCTCGACGCCCATGCCGATGAAGCCGATCATGATCGGCAGCAACAAGGCGAACATGATGATGATGACGCCCCGCTCATCGCGGGCCAGCCTGGTCATGACGGGGGCAACCCGGCGTTTCGTGAGGGACGGCCCGAACGCGCTTTTAAGTTTTTTCAACCGGTTGAACATGGAACTTTCATTTTATGGTGGAATTCATGCCTTGTCGCCCCCGTTCCATGGGGCGGGGACGCCGCATTTAACCGTCTGGAACCGGGCCTCGAATAGCCATCGAAGGCCCATTCTTCATCGAAAGACCCCAGGGCCCCCCGGCCGGAATAGGCTGGAATATTATGGAAAATGACCGGGTTGTCAGTGACCTTCGTCACAATTCCGTCCCAGGCACCCCCTAAGACCCGGTCCGTAAGCCTTTTCGGGCGGTTCCGGAAGGCTTAAGCTTCCCCCATCGCCATGCCGGCCTTGTCTAACGGGCCGTAATCCCATAAGAAAAAGGGGCATGGGCTGCTTTTTCGGGCGATGGCCTCGTTGGCGGCGGGGGAAGCGGCTCATGGGCAGGGAGTTGCTCGGTTCATGACCCTTTCGACTTTCAAAAAGGCCGTTTTGGCCGTCGCCCTTTTTACCGCCCTCGGCGGGTGCGCTTCCAACGCCGGGAAAAATTCCTCGGCGCTCGTCAAATCCCTGCGCCAATTGGCGGCGGCCGCGGAACAGGGCGGCGATTACCCGACGGCGGCCCAACACTATCATAACCTTCAACGCAGAAAGCCCGGCGAACTGGGCGTCTTGCTGGGGCTGGCAAGGAACCTGCGCTATTCAGGCAGCCCCAATGTCGCGATCACGGTCCTGGAAGAGATGAAAACCGATTTCGGCGCCGATGGGGCTTTTCTTCTCGAACTGGGGAAGGCCCACTTGGCGGCCGGCAAGGCCAAAAAGTCCCTCGAGCACCTGAACGCCGCGCTCGCCAAGGACGACGATAATTGGGAAGTCCATGTGGCCAAGGGCATCGCCTATGATTTGTTGCAATCCTACGGCGAAGCCAGGCAGGCCTACCGGAAGGCGCTTGAGCTTTCCGAGGACAATCCCGAGATCCTCAACAACCTGGCGATTTCGGCGGCTTCGTCCGGGGAGCTTGATTTTGCCATTTCGACCCTGGAGAAGGTGTCCGTCGCGAACCAAAAATACCCGCAAATCCGCCAAAATCTTGCCCTGTTTTACGGTATCAGGGGCGATTTCGACAAAGCCGAGGCCTTGGCAAGAATGGACCTTGACGAAAAGTCAGTCCGCAACAACCT
>JADFNT010000320.1 GCA_022563215.1 Pseudomonadota bacterium | reverse complement strand
GGGAGGTATTCTTGATCTTGCGCCGGGTAATGCGGTCTTGGCCGTCGATGAGCATGGGAATATCGTTGCCGAGATTCGCTTTGACTTTTTTAAGAGCACGCTCATAACGAGTATGCAACTCTTCCGGCGGGTTGAACATCGTTGCATAAGTCAGCTGGAAACTCTTGCCGCCAGTTTTTTTCTTTCGCGAGGCTTTTCTCGCCATCGGTATGCTCCTAGCCAATAATTGGGGGGTTGAACGCGGACTACATTTGTCAGTATATCGACACTCAGATGCAGCGTCAATGGACTTTGCCCTGGCAAATACCCAGATGTTGGCGCCAGCCCCGGCGCGGCGGCGATGGTGGTGATGACGAAAAACGTCACCCATTCGACCTGATCGGCGAGCCACCCGGCCCCCGACGACATCACCGTGCGCGAAAACGCCATCAGCGACGTCAACAGCGCGTATTGGGTCGCCGTGTAGGCGACGTTGCAGAGGCTCGACAGATAGGCGACGAACGCCGTCGTGCCGATCCCGGTGGTGACGTTTTCGACGGTGATGGTCAGCACCAGCATCCACGGGTCGTTTCCGGCCCAGGCCTGGGCCACGAATATCAGGTTGGAAAGCGCCATCAGCACGCCGGAGATCAACAGCCCGCGCATGATGCCGACCCGCAACAGAAGGATGCCGCCCATAAGGCCCCCGGCGATGATGGCGGTAACGCCGAAGAGCTTGGCGATTTCGGCGATTTGAGTCTTGGTGAAGCCGATCTCGAGGAAAAACGGCACTTTCATCACCGCCAGAACCGCGTCGCCGAACTTATACAAGAGGATAAACAGCAACACCGCGGCCCAGCCCCGGCGGCCCAGGAAATCCTGAAACGGGCACAGGACGGCGCCGTAAAGCCAAGCCAGGGAGCGCCGCAGCGCCGGCGGCAAATATCGGTTATCGGCGGCGAAGTCCCGGGCCCGGCGCTCAAGCTCCCGGGTTTCGGCGTTCACGGGCCTGGAGGGCTCGGGGTTGATGAGGATGGCGGCGATGCCGATCAGCACCAGCACCGCCATGGCGGCGTAAACGGCGGACCACGGGAAGATGTCGGCGAAGATCAGGCCGCCCGCGGCGGCGCCGACCTGGCCCGCGCGCCAGCCGAATGTCGCCATGGCGGCGCCGGCGGCAAGCTGTTTGGTTTCGAGGATTTCCACCCGGTAGGCGTCGATGACGATGTCCTGACTGGCCGACGCGAAGGCCACGGCAAGGGCGAACGCCGCCGTCCACCAAAGGTCCCGGGCCGGGTCGGTCTGGCCCATGGCGAAGATGACGCCGAGCAGCGCAAACTGGGTCAACAGCGCCCAGCCTCGCCGGCGGCCGAACCGCCGGGATAAAACAGGAAGCGGCACCCGGTCCATCAGCGGCGCCCAAAGAAACTTCAGGGAATAGGGAATGCTGACCAGGGCGAACAAGCCGATGGCGGTCTTGCTGATTTGGGAATCGGCCAGCCAGGCGGTCAGCGGATCGGCCAGCACCCCGAAGGGAAGGCCGCTCGAGAAGCCCAAAAACAATAGCGAAAGGATGCGGCGGTCACGGTAAACGGAAGCCGATTGGAGCCACGTCTTCATGGGGCCCCGGGACCAGCCTCCAGAAGCGCCTCGCAGGCGTCCCAAACGCGCTCTTCACCGATGGCGCCGACACAGGGGAATATCTGATGTTTATTGGCCCGCAGGTGGCAGCGCCAGAAGCAGTGGTAGCATTCCATTTCTTGATAGACGAAGCGCGCCGTCGGCGGTGTGATCTCCTTGGGGTAGGGCACGAAGCTGCCGAAGTGGCCGCCGCCGACAATGACTACCGTCGGCCGGCCGAGCGCGATGGAAAGGTGCGCCGGCCCGGTATCGTTGCTGACGACGAGCTGGGCATGGTTCATCAGGTCCAAAAGCTGTGCCAGGTCAGTGCGTCCCGTCAGGTCGATGACGCCTTCTTCCTGGGCGATATCGTCGATCACCGGGTCTTCGCCACGGTCGCCGGGCCGCCCGACGAAGACCACCCGAAGGCCCCGGTCCAGGAGCCGCCGGGCCAGGTGACCGTCCAGCGAACCGATCCGGGCCACCGGCGCGGCACCGTGGCGTTCGGCGGCGACAAAGACGGCCTCAACCTGGGAAATGCCCGCCGACCCGTGTTCCAGGTCCACGCACAGCCAATGGAACCCCATCGAGGCCATGGCCTCGGCATTGACCGGGGAACACTACGACTTTGATCCGCAGGGCTGGGACATCGGCTTCGTGAAGGCGGACAAGCGATACATTAGGCGCTCCTTTACTCGCCGTCACCAAGTTTACGATTTCGGCATCGCTTGCATTCGCATATCACAGGCTACGGGTTTCCTAGAGTGGGACATTCCGCCGCTGATCCTTTGCGGTACTAAGCCCTCCCTCCCCCGCGCAACGATCGAGCGGGTGGTGGGAACGCCAACCAAACTCCCAGACGGAACCCTGCTCTCACATGACGCGGTCGTGGTGCGGTTCCAGGTCCCAGGCGGCTCGTAAATCATTTGCCATTCTGGTATAGTCATAGTCCGCCTATTTACGGGGGTTCCCACGAAACCGTGGGACGTACCCGACGATGGGCGTGCATGTATTTCGGAGGACACGATGCGCAGAAAAAGCAGTAAGGCGGAATTCATTGCGCTGGTTACCTTTCTGTTCGGCGCCACCCTCGTTCTGACGAACGGGTTTACTACGCGCATCTTCGCCCAAGACGATAAGCGGGCCGTATTCGATCAGATCGAGCCGATCGGAGAGGTCCTCGG
>JADFNT010000319.1 GCA_022563215.1 Pseudomonadota bacterium | reverse complement strand
GGGGGACCTGGTCGCCAACATCCTTCGCCATACCTTGGAGCGCGAAGGCGACGTGGCCGCGGTCATCGCCGAGCCCAATCGGGCGGTTCCCTATATGCCCCCGGCCGGGTTTTGGCAACAAGTGCGGCGCGCCTGCGATGACTTTGGGGCTCTCCTGATCTTCGATGAAATCCCCACCGGTCTCGGCAAGACCGGCCGGATGTTCGCCTGTGAATACGACCAGGTGGTGCCCGATATCCTGGTTATTGGCAAGGCGCTGGGCGGCGGCATCCTCCCCATAGCGGCGCTGGTGTGCAGACCCGGGCTCGACGTCGCCGGCGAGTACGCCATCGGCCATTACACCCACGAGAAGAACCCGGTGACGGCCCGGGCGGCGCTGACCACCATCGAGATCATCGAAGACGAGGATTTGGTCGACAACGCGGCAAGGGTCGGCGATTGGGCCTTGGAGCGCATGAATCACATGATGGATCGGTTGGCGTTGATCGGTGATGTCAGGGGCCGGGGATTTCTGTTGGGGATCGAACTGGTCACGGACCGCGAGACCAAGGAACCGGCGAAGGAGGCCGCCGAGCAGGTCTTCTACCGGGCGCTGGACAAGGGGTTGAGCTTTAAGATCTCCATGGGCTCCGTCCTGACACTCACGCCGCCGCTGGTGACCACCCGGGCGATGGTGCCGAGCCCGGCGGCGATCCTGGGCGAGCGGGTGTTGACGTAATCGGGCAGCGGGTCGGCGAACATCGCCGGGTCGAGCTCGAAAGCCTCGCGGTTGGCGTCCACGTAGGCGCGGGGAAACCGCGCGCACAGAAGCGGCGCGCCGTAACCGGGGGCGGCGGCGAAAATCTCGTCCATGAAGGCGTCTTCCGACCGCCGCAGGCTGACCACGTTGAGCCGCGACGCGGCGATGAACTCGGGCGGGTAATCGCGCCCGGAATGGGGCGAGGCGAAGACCACCGGCGCCGTCTGCTCGGCCGGCGCCAGCAGCCGCCAGGGCGGAACCGGGCTTCGGTTGTCGTCCGTTTCGGCGGCGGCGAAGGCCCTCTGGGCGCTGTCGTCGGGTGCGGTCAAGATCGTCTCCCTTCGTCAGTTCCGGCCCCTGGCATGATCACCGGCCCCGGAATCGGAGTAAGAGACTTATACCCCTGCCCGCGCCGCCTTGCCAAGAGCCCCGGTCGGCGCTAAAACGCCCCGGCTTGTTATCTACTTAGGCTTGCGAAAAAGGGCGCGTAGCTCAGCGGGAGAGCACCTCGGTGACATCGAGGGGGTCGTAGGTTCAAACCCTACCGCGCCCACCATTCCCAGCGGGATCAATTCGGACGCTGGACAACTAACCGACTCAAGGCCAATCTTGCGCCATGAGCGAAGAAGACCGCACATCCCGCGGAAAGCGACTTGGCCCGCATGAGGGTCATGAGCTTGAATTGATGCTGGCGGAAAAGAAACCCCTGGCCTTGTTCTACGACACTATTCCCGAATGCGGCGTTATCCCGGAGCAAGAATTCGCGCCGCATGTTAATTCCGGGAAGTTGGTTATGTCTGAACGCACCTTCCAGTCGTCTGAGAAGGGAAAACCTGAGATCACAATTTCTGTCCGGGTGGTTTTTTATGCCCTGCCGGAAGAAGCAGGGCGAATTGACCAAGGCTTCAGCCTTATGGAGGAAGTTTTATTTCAACTAGGCCGGCCCAATGACGATGACGATGCCCGGCTGGGCCGCCTTCTTGGCTACACGGAAGAAGAGATTAAACAGCACCTAGCTTCATAAACTTGAAGCCCGACAAGGCTACGATTTAAGCTTAAGCCAGCACCACCAACAAAGCTTTCCGAAAGCTCCCCCGTGGGGAGCGCCGCATTCGGTGCAACGGGAAGTCGGCGACTGGGCTGCGACCTCAAGTTCTTTAAGCGTTCGATTGAGATCGCTTTCCGTTTCTCCATCCGGTTTCATGGTGCCATCGACTGATAAACCTCGAACCTTTTGATATTTCCGGATACCGGATATCAGGTTATCGTCCCCAAACGAGGTCATGCCCCACTCTGGCACATCGTAAAAACCAACCCGATTTAAAGCCCATTTAGTGCTGAGGATGTCCTCGGGTTCGGTATTGTGGGATCGACTTATCGGTGATTTAAGACGAAGCAAATGTGTCATCAGAAACTCCTGTTCCAAAAAAAATGCCGGCTAAAAGCCGGCAATTTGCAAATGCCCGTAAAAAAAACGCCACTCATTTTGAGTGGCGCAAAAAAAGACACACTACGGGCTTTCGAGATCAGAACATATAGAGAACATTTATTATAAAGTCAAGGGTTAAATTGATTTTTTTCGGTTATTGATTGTCCGGGTTGTCCGGCTGTTTGCCGGGGGCCGTGTCGTGGAAGGCTGGATGCGCCATGCAGTTGCCATGGACGCGGTTGACGTTCGCCAGGCCCGACAGGTCGGCGCCGAATTTTTCGGCCACGAAAATCTGCGCCACCAGGCAGATGTCGGCCATGGTCGGGTCATCGCCGTGGCAAAAGTCGCCGGGGATTCGACCGTCGGCGAGCATCCTTTCGACGGCCCGAACCCGCGTTTGTTCCAATGCTTCAGCCATTGGTCCAGGGCCTCTTTCTCCAGCCCCAGGGTCTCGTCGATGTATTCGATCACCCGCGCCGTGCCGAGGGGATGGGTGTCGCTGACCATCACCTGGGCGATGGCGCGCACCCGGGCCCGGCCGGCGGCATCGGCGGGCAGGAACGGGGTTTCCGGATAGGTTTCCTCCAGGTATCCCATGATCGGGATGGCATGGGTCAGG
>JADFNT010000318.1 GCA_022563215.1 Pseudomonadota bacterium | reverse complement strand
GAGAGACTGTGGTTCAGCTCGTCCGGATCGGCCGGCATGAAAAAGCGGAAGGAGCTGACGGCCGTGTGGAGGATGTCGGCCGATGCGATGCCGAAGGCGCTGAAGACGGCGGAGGTGGGAAAGACGTAAACGCGGCTGATGCCCAATTCGGCGGCGTAGGCGGCGCAGTGAACCGGGCCCGCGCCACCGAAGGCCATAAGCGCGTAGTTGCGTGGGTCCTTGTTCCGGCCGATCACGTGGATGCGCGCCGCGGCGGCCGTGTTCGACCGCTACCTCGGGAACGGCCAAGCCCGGCATTCCCGCGTCGTGTGATTTTTCGGCTCCAAATAGATTCCGGGCCGTCAATCGGCCTCGAGAAACGCCCGGTAGTCCCGGCTCAGTTCCTCGACCGCGGCTTCGAGCAGCCTTTCGCCGATCTCTTCGCTCGCCAGGCTCGGGTCGGAGCCGATGCGCCCGTCGGGGAAACGGCGGCGGTAGTCTTCGGCGTCGTAGATGGGGCCTTCGGGGGCGCGTTTCGGGGTCAGTTTGTTTTTCTTCACCCTTGCGGCGTCGTCCGGGTAGCCGTAATAGGTCAGCGCCACCTCGGACGGCGTCGCGTGGAAGCCCTCGGCGTCGCCGAACACCTCGTTGGCAATGGCGGCGACGCTTTTGATCTGCCACCAGTTACGGACCTCGCAGCGGACCGGGGACCGGTTGCCGCCGTCGGCGGCGAAGCTGCGCTCGGCATAGATTTCCGAGAACGCCGCCTGCAGGGACGGTATATTGCCGCCGTGGCCGTTGATGAAGAAGAAACGGTCGAACCCGTGGCGCGCAAACGATTTGACGATATCGCCGACGACGGCGATCAGGGTCGACGGCCTGAGCGAGGCCGAGCCGGGAAAGCCCAGATGATGCTGGGCCATGCCGACGTTGATGGTCGGCGCCACCAGGGCGTCGAGATCGTCGCCCATGCGCTCGGCGATCAATTCCGGGCAGATGGAGTCGGTGCCGATGAAGCCGGTGGGGCCGTGCTGTTCGGTGGAGCCGATGGGCTGGATAATGCCCGTCGAACGCTTCAGATAGGCCTCGACCTCGGGCCAGGTACAAAGCTGCAACCGCATGGCGCTTCCCTTCGGCCTTGATCCTTAATCCAGCGGGGTTGGGAACGGCACCGCCGGACCCCGGGCGATCCGGCCCGTCAGTCCACGGGCGGCGCCTCGTCTTCCGTGACGCCCATGACGTCCGTGTCCGTTTCACCGAGGGCAGCCTTTTTCACCGCCGCCTTTTCCCTTTTCGCCTCGAGCCGGGCGGCTTTCTTCGCCGCTTTCGACTTCTCGCGCTCAAAACGCTCGAACCTGTAATTGGGTTTCCGGGGCATGGTGGCAGCTATTCCTTCATCGATCGTATTTCCGTTGTCGTTGATTTTAGCCGTCAATGGAAACGGGTACAATCACGGGGACGCAAACAAACCACTAAATCGGCCGAAAGGCGGAGAAATTCAAGGCTTGGGAATGGTGCCCAGGGGCGGAATCGAACCACCGACACGAGGATTTTCAGTCCACTGCTCTACCAACTGAGCTACCTGGGCGTATCCCGAACGGGGAAATGGCTTGTCCGGCCCGGAAGGCCCGTGCCGGCTTGCGGAAAGCCGCTTATAAAAGAATTCTCCGGAACTGTCTACAACGGCGGCCCCGGGGGTGATTCGGGCCTAATCTTAACCATCCTCGCCGGGGCCGTCCTCGCCGGGCACGTCGCCGGGTATGTCCCCGGGGACCTCGTCGGTGGGGATGCGGTAACCCCCCTTTAGCCAGCGCCCGAGGTCGACATCGGCACAGCGTTGGCAGCAAAACGGCTTGAATTCGACCTGCGCCGGGGCGCCGCAGGTCGGGCACTTGCGGTTTTTCAGCGGCACCACCTTAGTCGTTTTCTCGGACTTTTCGGCCATTGTCCGGTCCTTATGGGTCCTTGGCCGGGACGATTTCCCAGCCCTCGGCGGCGAAAGTCTGGTCCGCGACCGCCGTGATGGCAAGTCCGAGCCGCTGTTCCGCCTCTTTCAGGGCTGCCTTCGCCGGCCCCCGGAGCGCCTCGATCACCGCCGGCGGGGCGCGCAGCGTCAAGGGAACGGAAGCCCCTTGTCCTTCCCTGAGAACGCCCCTGAGCGCCGCCAAGGCGACCGTCAACGGCGATTTCGACGGCCCGGCCCGGTCCTCGAAAGCCAGGCAGAGAATTTCCTGCAACGACGGGCCGTGGCGGCGCCGCGTCATTTCCACCAGCCCCATGGCCGTATAACCGATCACCTGCGGACCCAGAGGGTCACCGGCAACGGCGGCACGCAGCGCGCCGAGCACTTCCGCTTTGTGGCCCGGGTCCCGGACCGGCACGAAGTCGACGACGATCAGGCCTGAGATGTTGCGCAGCCGGATCTGCCGCGCCGCCTCGGCCGCCGCACCCCATACGCCCTCCGAATCTTTGAAGCCGCTTGCCGTCGCCTCGAAGAACGTCTGGAAGGCCGAGGTCATCGCGTCCGCCGTCATAGTCGCCTTCGCTTGTAGCTCCTCGAGGGTAGCCTCACGCTCGGCTTGAGCCGCGTCGTGGGCCTCCTGCGTGAGTACACTGAGCCGCTCCTGTTCCGCGAATATCTGTTCCGCGACCGCTTGCTCTTCTCGTAGTATCTGAGATCGCCTATCGGCCGCCTTCTGCGCGGCGATCGTCGCCGGATCCTCTTCCGGGTTCGGGATCATGGCCGCCCGCTGCGACTCTCCGGCCGCGTCCGCCGCGTCCGTGATCCCGCGCCAGCCGTCGGCGATAT
>JADFNT010000317.1 GCA_022563215.1 Pseudomonadota bacterium | reverse complement strand
GGGGGCCGTCTGCGATGCCGTCGACCGGGTCATGACGGGCAAGGGGAAAAACTCCTTTTGCGCCGTCCGCCCGCCCGGGCACCACGCCGAATCATCCCACGCCATGGGTTTTTGCCTGTTCAACTCGGTCGCCGTCGGGGCCCTCCACGGACGCGCCCGGCACGGGCTGGACCGGGTCGCGGTGGTCGATTTCGACGTCCATCACGGCAACGGCACCCAGCACATGTTCGAACACGACGAAGGCCTTTTTTACGCCTCGTCCCATCAATGGCCGGCCTATCCGGGCACCGGCAAAGAGGACGAAACCGGCGAATTCAACAACATCTGCAACCTGCAAATGGCGCCCGGGGAAGGCTCCGCCGCCTTCCGCAAGGGCTACCGGGAACAAATCCTGCCGGCGCTGCGCGCCTTCGATCCCGACCTGCTTCTGATCTCGGCCGGTTTCGACGCCCACGACCGCGATCCCCTGGCCCAGATTTCGCTGCAAACCGAAGACTACGCCTGGGTTACCAGCGAACTGCTGGCGGTTGCCGGCGAATGCTGCGACGGCAAGGTCGTCTCGTTGCTGGAAGGCGGCTATAACCTTGAGGCGCTGACCGAAAGCGTCCAGGCCCACGTCCGCGTGCTGATGGCGGATTGATCCCTGGTATGAAGAGCCGCACCCGGAGCCTTGCCCGCCAAAGGTCCGGTCGGTAAAATCCCAACCCTAAAAGCAGGGGGGCTCATGGCCGACAGCAAAATTCCCGCCGACATCCGCAAGCTGAGCTTCGAAGACGCCTTGGCCGAGATGGAAGACATCGTCCACAGCCTCGAATCCGGCCAGGTGAAGCTGGACGAGGCCATCGACGCCTATACCCGCGGCGCGCATCTGAAAAAGCATTGCCAGGTCAAGCTCAAGGAAGCCCAGGCCCGGATCGACAAAATCGTGCTCGGGCCCGATGGCGACATCGGCGTTGAACCCGCGGACTTGGATTGAACGGTTGGCTTCTCTCAAGAAAGCCCTGGCCGATAACGCCAAAGCCGTCAGCCAGGTTCTCGATAAGCTGCTTAAGCCCGGCACTGGACCCGAGGCCCGCGTCGTCGAGGCCATGCGCTATACCACCCTTGGCGGCGGCAAGCGCATCCGCCCCTTCCTGGTCACCGCCAGCGCCGATCTTTTCAACGTCGATCCGGCCTCGGCGCTGCGGGTCGCGGCGGCGGTCGAAATGGTGCATTGCTATTCGCTCATTCATGACGATCTGCCGGCCATGGACGACGACGCGTTGCGCCGCGGCAAACCCACCTGTCACGTCAAATTCGACGAGGCGACGGCGATCCTGGCCGGCGATGCGCTGTTGACCAAGGCCTTCGAGGTGCTGTCCGATGAAGATACCCACGCCGATCCCAAGGTGCGCTCCGATTTGACCCTGGCCCTGGCCAAGGCGGCCGGCGAAGCCGGCATGGTCGGCGGCCAGATGCTCGACCTGTTCGCCGAGGACCATGACCTGAAGATGCCGGAGATCACCCGCCTGCAACGGATGAAGACCGGCGCCTTGATCGCGGTGTCCTGCGAGGCCGGGGCGATTTTGGGCAAGGCGTCTGAAAACGCCCACCACGTGCTTCACGCCTATGCCCACGATGTCGGGCTGGCGTTCCAGATCGCCGACGACCTGCTTGACGTGGAAGGCGACGAAAAGGAAATCGGAAAGAAGACCGGTAAGGACGCCGCCGCCGGAAAAGCCACGTTCGTTTCGTTGCTGGGTCCCGAAAGGGCGCGCGAACAAGCCAAGGTTTTGGCCGACCAGGCGGCTTCACACCTTGAAATTTTCGGCGAAAAGAGCAAGCTACTAAAAGAGTTAGCCCATTATGTGGTAAATAGGCGTGCGTGAGGGCTTGAGCCGTCCCATTTCGGCCCTGTTTTACGGCCTTGAGAAAACACCTTGTATCCCAGGGGAGGGGTAAAAATCGTGGCACAAAAAAGCAAGACTCCGCTCCTGGATAAGGTTCAGTATCCTGCGGATATCCGGGACTTTTCCACCAAGCAGTTGAAGCAGTTGGCGAAGGAGGTGCGGACCGATACCGTGCGTTCGGTTTCGATCACCGGCGGCCATCTGGGGGCGTCGTTGGGGGTCGTCGAATTGACCGTCGCCATCCACCACGTTTTCAACACCCCTAAGGACCGTTTGATCTGGGATGTCGGCCATCAGTGCTATCCCCACAAAATTTTGACCGGCCGGCGCGAGCGCATGAACACGCTGCGCCAGGGCGGCGGGTTGTCCGGTTTCACCATGCGCAAGGAAAGCGAATACGACCCCTTCGGCGCCGCCCATGCCTCGACCTCGATCTCGTCGGGGCTCGGCATGGCGGTGGCCCGCGACCTCGGCGGCGGCGACAACCACGTGATTTGCGTCATCGGCGACGGCGCCATGACCGCCGGCATGGCCTACGAGGCGATGAACAACGCCGGGTCCATGGATTCGAAACTGATCGTCATCCTCAACGACAACGACATGTCCATCGCCCCACCCGTGGGCGCGCTCAGCGCCTATCTGTCGCGGCTGATTTCGTCGAAGCCGTTCCGCTCGGCGCGTCATTTCGCCAAGGAAGTGGCCAAGAAATTCCCGCGCAATATCGAGAAGGCGGCGGCCAAGGTCGACGAATACGCCCGTGGCATGGTCACCGGCGGCACCCTGTTCGAGGAACTGGGCTTCTATTACGTCGGCCCGGTGGACGGGCACAACCTGGATCACCTGCTGCCGGTGTTGAAGAACCTCCGCGACGACAAAGAATCGGGTCCGGTGCTGCTCCATTGCGTG
>JADFNT010000316.1 GCA_022563215.1 Pseudomonadota bacterium | reverse complement strand
CAAGGCCGTTGCCGCATGCGGCGAACACCCAATTAAAGAGCCTCGGGAGTAATAGCGCACCGGGCTCCATAAATGGCTAAACGCCGTTAACATATTACTTTTTCCTAATATTTCCTCTTTCATACCCGCCGCACCCCAACTCCTAATGTATTCGCCAAGGTCGCCAGGGGGGGGTTTTTTAACGCCGGGGCGATTTATACTCATACTCATGTCGCGGATAAGGAAAAAAATGCCCTTGGCGGCCTTGTTGGCCCCCCTGTTGTGGGCCGTTGTTGTCCTCTCGCCTTCGCTGGCACCGGCCAAGGAGACGGGGGACAGGCGGGTTCTCATTGGGGTCCTGTCCTTCCGAGGCGTCGAGCACGCCATAGCCTCCTGGTCACCGATGGCGCGCTACCTCTCGGCACGGATTGACAACACCAGTTTCGAAATCGTGCCGCTGCCTTTGCCCGCCCTTCGCCAAGCGACGGAGAAAGGCATCATCGACTACGTCTTCACCAACTCGGGGCAATACGTGGAATTGGAGGAAGCAGTCGGCATCAATCGCATCGTAACGCTCAAACAGACCATTTCCAAAAAAGTCAGCAACGTCTACGGGGCCGCCATATTCGCCCGCGCCGACCGTGACGACATCAAGGAGCTTAGCGATCTCAAGGGCAAGGTATTTGCCGCCGTCTCCCGGCAGGCCTTCGGCGGATTTCAGATGGCGTGGCGCGAGTTCAAAGCCGCCGGCATCGATCCCTTCGAGGACTTCGGGGAAATTCGTTTCATGGGTTTTCCCCAGGACGACATCGTTTTTGCCGTCCGTGACGGTATCGTCGATGCCGGAACCGTGCGGGCCGATGTCCTCGATATCATGTCCGCCGAGAATAAGATCAGGTTTGAAAACTTCCGCATTCTCAAAAGGCCGGCGTTGAAGGTCCACAAGAAGTCGCTGTCGACCCGGATTTACCCGGAATGGCCGCTGGCCGCCTTGCCGCACGTGCCGGCCGAGCTTTCGGAAAGGGTAACGGTGGCGCTGCTCAACCTGAAACCGGACAGCCCCGAAATGCTGGCTTCGGGCTATACCGGGTGGACGGTACCGCTCGAATACAGTCCCGTTCATGACCTTTTCAAGGACCTGGAATTTGGTCCTTACGCGCGCGGAAAAATCCGGCTTTTAGAAATCCTCCGCCGCCATTGGGAGTGGGTTCTTTTTACTTCGGTCATGTTGGTTATGATTATCCTGCACGGCATCCGGACCGAATACCTGGTCCAGCGCCGAACCCGGGAGCTTTCCAAGGTTAACCGGGATCTCGAACATGAAATCCAGGAACGCCGGAGCGCCGAGGATCAGGTTCGTCAGCACGAAACCGAATTGGCTCATGTTTCCCGCGTCAGCTTCATCGGCGAGATAACGTCGGGCCTAGCGCATGAACTTCGCCAGCCCCTGGCGGCGATCCGCAATTACGCCGAGGGAGGCATCCGCCGGTTACAACGGAAACAAGGTGATCCATCCGATCTTGGCGAGGCCCTGAGCCAGATCGCCGAACAGGCCGGTCGCGCCGGCCAGATCATCGCCCGGGTGCGCGGTTATATGCGCAAGCGCGAGCCGCGCCACGAGAAAATCGACATCAACAAGGCCGTCGAGGAAGCGGTCACGTTGTTCAGCCACGACGCCCGCAACACCGGCATTGAATTAAAGCTTTCGCTGGCGCCCGCCCTGCCAGCCGTTATGGGAGACCTGATCGAAATCGAACAGATGATTATCAACATCGGACGAAACGCCATTGAGGCCATGGAAATAGCCATGTCCTATAAAACCTCGGGCATGGAGACGGAACCGGGGCGGTTGGAAATTTCGACGGCGATTTCCGAAGGCGGCGTCATCGTCCGGGTTACCGATACGGGCCCGGGCCTAACCGACGAGAATTTGGACAGAATATGGGAGCCCTTCATGACGACGAAAGAAAACGGGCTCGGGCTTGGCCTCGCCATCTGCCGGTCCATCGCCGAGGCCCACGGCGGGCGCATCTGGGCCGAACCCGTGGCCACCGGGGGGCTTTCGGTGGTCTTCAATATTCCGGTTTCTGAAGAGGCCTCGGACAATGCCGCGTAATGCGCGGGTATTCGTTATCGACGACGATGAAGCGGTCCGCCGTTCGCTTTGCTGGCTGATCGAATCGGCTGACCATCCGGCGATGGAATTTGCATCGGCCGATGAATTTTTAGCCGATCTGCCGGATATCGATGGCACCGGGTGCATCGTCACCGACGTTCGAATGCCGGGCATGAGCGGGATTGAACTGCTTCAGGAACTAGCCGACCGGGGCAGCAATCTTCCCGTCGTCGTCATCACGGCCCATGGCGACGTGCAAATGGCCGTCGAGACGATGAGACTCGGCGCGCTGGACTTTGTCGAAAAACCTTTCGAGGAAAAAGCGCTTCTGGAAGTCGTTGAACGGGCGCTCCTGGAAAGCGAGCGCCGGCAACAGATATTGTCGGCCGACGCCGACGTGCGCAAACGCTTTGAGACGCTGACCCCCCGCGAACGGGAGGTTCTCGAGATGATCCTTGCCGGCCAGCCCAATCGCCGGGTCGCCATGAAGCTCGGGATTAGCGAAAAAACGGTCGAAGCCCACCGGGCCCATATCATGGAGAAGATCGGCGCCGGTTCCTTCGCCGAACTGGTAACAAAGGCCGTTCAGACCGGATTTCAGCAAGGCAAACATTAGGTCATGAACTCATAAATGGAGACGACTGTGACGCGTGTTATTTTGTCCACTGGCAAGGAGTTAGGAGGGATTGATGCTAGAGCATCATGACC
>JADFNT010000315.1 GCA_022563215.1 Pseudomonadota bacterium | reverse complement strand
AATGGACTTTCTTCGCCAGGGCGAAATGGAGTTCAAGATGATCGCCCGGCGCAACAAACTCTTGGGCCTTTGGGCAGCCGAAAAGATGGGCATGACTGGCGAGACCGCCAAGGAGTACAGCAAGGAGGTGATCGCGTCGTATTTTGAGGAACTGGGCGAGGAAGATGTGGTCCGCAAAGTGATGAAGGACTTCGCGGAAAAGGGCGTGGACGTATCGGAGGATGGGTTGCGCCAGGAGATGGACGCCCTTCTCGGAGTCGCCCGCGGCCAGATTCAAGTCCGATAGTGCTTGATCCGCCCTAATATAGCGTCGTCAGCGACCAGTGTGCCAATTCCATTAGCCACGCTTATGTCCGCTTGTGGCTATTAGCGGACATTCAGCCACACCCTGAATTACGTCCGCTTTACCCCCGAAAGCGGACATTCGGAGGGTAGTCGCAAAACGTCCGCTTATGACCCAAAGCGGACATTGTGGGATGTGGGGCAAAGGGATGCTTAAGTGCCCTACTTCGTGCGCACGAACAGGAAGTCGCCGCCTTCGTGGCCGGCGTTGCGCACGTCGGAATATTCAGGCGTCTGCTGGGCGTTGAGGATCACCGGCCGGCGGACCTGGCTGAACAGCCGCGTGCCGTCGATGACGTCGGGGTTGTTGCGGAGCGCGTCGAGGAACGCCGTCGCGAACGGCGAGTTGCCCTTGCCGCTGTCGTCGGCGACCGGCTCCAGCCCGCCCGAGACCATCGCCACCCGCGCCTGCTTGGACGCCATGCGCCGGTAGTATTCCTTGTCGCGGAAGCCGATGGCGGCGCTTCGGGTCAGGGTGCCGGAATAGCAGCTGTCGGCAACCACCATCACGTGCTTGGCCGAAAGCACCTTCAGGGTGTTGGTGATCGTGGCGTTGGAAATCCACCGGCTGCGCCGGTTCTTCTTGGCGCTCCGGGTCAGCCAGTAGCCCTCGCCCGATTCCTCGTCGAGCCAGCCGTGGCCGGCGTAATAGATCAACAGGTTGTCCGTGGGGCCAAGCGTCTCGCGGTATTCGTCCAAGGCGTCGATGATGTCGGCGCGCTCGGGATCGATCAGCATGCTGACCTTGAAGCCATAGTTGTTCTCCAGCATCGCGGCAACGGCCTTGGCGTCGCGCACCGCCGTCTTCAGCTTCGGCAGGTTCTCATAATCGTCGATGCCGATGATCAGGGCGTGATAGGCGCCGAAATCGATGCCGGCGAACTGGCTCTTGAACGATTTCGGGTCGGCCTGGCGTGTGATCAGGTCCCGCATCTGGCTTTCCGCCAGCTTGACGAACATGCCGCCGGGAAACGCTTCCAAATATCGCTGGAAGTCGGAGACCCGGTTCGAGTACTTGATCTCCTCCCACGCCGCCGAGTCCTTGGATGCGTCGCTGATCGACCGCGACGCCACCACCTTCTGGGTGCGTGCGCCTGTTTCGTCCAGCGCCGCCAGGAGCTTTTCCTTGGAGGAGAATTTCGGATGGGAGACGCTTAATTTCCAAACTGCGGTATTCTCGGAATACAAAACGAATTTTTTTGTCACGTATTTGACGAAAAAGCATTCAACATCTGGTGGAAGCAAGGATTTGATGGTGGTCGAATTAAACTTCATGCAAAACTGATCATCTTCGACCCACCATTTTCCCGTATCGGCTTCCGTTTCGGAGACGCCCTGGGTGGTCTCGCACTGGTAATTGGCGGTGAACGTTCCCTTGGGGCTGAAGGCGAAATTGAGGAAGCCTTCGCCGGCGTCGTAGCCAGCCGTACAGCCGCCCGTATTGGTCTCGGCCTCGGCGCCGGAAAACAGCAGTTTGATCTGCGCGTCATTGAAATCCTTGGCGCGCTTGGCCTCCGCCGGCGTGGCGGCCAGCAGCAGACCGGCGGTCAGGAAAAGCGTTAGGACGTAAATGGGTCTCGGAACACGCATCGATTCCTCCCCCGAATGACGCGGTCAAGCGCCTGGACTATATCAACAACCACCAAAAGTTGCCACGGTTTGATTGACCGGGAGATGTTAGCGGATCGGCGGGGTTTTCGTCTGTGAACGGGTTAACACAAAGGGCTTTCGGGGGTGACGGGGCCCTTGACAACGCCGCCGTCCGGGCTTATGTTCATTATTCGTTCTTTGACATGGTGAATAGGATTCTCCGGTCCCGCGCGGGCTTATTCGAGCCCTGGTGACGCGGCCCCCTTGGCATGGGCCCCCTTGGAATGGATAAGGGCGTTTAAACGGCCAAGTGAAACAATTTCGGCGAATGAGGACAAATGCGGACTTTTGCGGACTTTTGCGGACTTTTCGGTGGGAATTTTCCATAATGCCGGGACCCGCCTTCGCAAATGTTACGGCGCGGAAAAAGGCGACATAAACCGACAAAAGCCGACATTCCGGTGGGATTTTCCATAATACCGGGGCGCGAAACCGGGCTCAGTAAAGCCCGCCGGTGCCGGTCGCCGGCTGGCGGTCGCCGCCGGACCAGCTTTGCCCTTCCAGGACTTCCGAGCGTCCCGATGGGATGGTGCCCGGCTTGAAGGCTTCGAGGATGACGTCTTTGTCCCCCGGGCGCGCCAATTCGCCGGTGGAAACGTTGACCCGCACCAGGCGGATGCCCGGCGGGATGCGGAACGGAATGGCGGCTTTGTCCTTCAACGCCGCGGCCATGAAGTCGCGGAACACCGGCGCGGCGACGCTGGAGCCGGTTTCGTACCGTCCCAGCGGCTTCGGATCGTCGAAGCCGATGAAAACGCCGACCGCCAGGTCGGGGGTAAAACCGAGGAACCAGGGGTCCAGTCCCCTGTTGGTTGT
>JADFNT010000314.1 GCA_022563215.1 Pseudomonadota bacterium | reverse complement strand
CGGGTCGGCCGTCCACGTCGTCGTCAACCCGGCGCCGAAGACGAGCGCCGTCTATGAACGCCGCCGTACCGAACACCGGCGCCAGACCCGCCGCCTCGACCGCCTCCGGAACCTGGCCGCCATCACCCGCGACGGATCCGAAATCACCCTCCAGGCCAACGTCGAGCTGCCCAGCGAAATGGACATGGTGACCCAGGCCGGGGCCCAGGGCATCGGGCTCTTGCGTAGCGAATTCATGTTCATGAACAGGGACGACATTCCCAGCGAGGATGAGCAGGTGGACGCGCTACGCTCCGTCATCGGGGTCATGGGAAAACGCCCAGTCACCGTCCGCACCCTTGACGTCGGCGCCGAAAAGCCGGTGGCGGCGTTGTTGAACGGCATCGAAGAAAGCGCCGTTTCCAACCTCGGTCTACGCGGCATCCGCCTGTCGCTGGCGCAGACGGACGTCCTGGAAACCCAGTTTCGGGCCATCCTCCGGGCCGCCAACAGCGGCAATGTGCGCGTCCTCCTGCCGATGGTGTCGCAGGTCGGGGAAATCCGCCGCGCCCGCGAGATCATGAACAAAGCCGCCGCCAAGCTGCGCCGCCGCGGGGTGACGATTCCCGATCCGCTGCCGCCCATCGGCGTCATGATCGAAGTCCCCGGTGCCGCCCTGGCGGCCGATGCCTTTGCCCAGGCCAGCGATTTTTTTGCCATCGGATCGAACGACCTGACCATGTACACGCTGGCCATCGACCGCGGCAACGAACACGTGGCGCACCTGTTCGATCCGCTGCATCCGGGGGTCCTCCGGCTGATCCAGTTTACCACCACGGCCGCGCTTCGCGCCCGCATCCCCATCAGCATCTGCGGCGAAATGGCCGGCGACCCCCGTTATTCGGCGCTGCTGTTGGGACTCGGCATCCGCGATCTGTCGATGACGCCGAGCAACATCCCGCGCGTCAAACAGCGAATCCGCGAAATGGACATGGACGCCGCCAACCGCCGCGCCGGCGTGATCATGGACCAGGTGGACTCCGGGCGGATCGCTACCCTGCTTGATGATTTCAACGCCCTGGCATAACATACAATCGTATTCACCCCTACATAACGTCCCCAGGGGGTAAACCGGCGCCAAAACAGGTTGCGGCCTGTTTCCGTGGCTGGTAAACCCCCCTTTCCTTTCCGAGAAAGAATTCAGGAGCCGCCGCCATGCCCTTCGATGATTACAAGGTCGCCGATCTTACGCTCGCCGAGTGGGGGAATAAGGAAATTTCCCTCGCCGAAACGGAAATGCCCGGCCTGATGGCGATCCGCGAGGAATTCGGCGCGAGTAAGCCGCTGAAGGGCGCGCGCATCGCCGGATCGCTGCACATGACCATCCAGACGGCGGTGCTGATCGAAACCCTAAAGGCGCTGGGCGCCGACATCCGCTGGGCGACGTGCAACATCTATTCGACCCAGGACCACGCGGCGGCGGCCATCGCGGCGGGGGAAATCCCGGTTTTCGCCATCAAGGGCGAAACCTTGGAGGAATACTGGGATTACACGCACCGAATCTTCGAATGGTCCGACGGCGGCGGGGCGAACATGATTCTCGACGACGGCGGCGACGCGACGCTGCTGTTGCACCTCGGCATCGACGCCGAAAAGGACCCGGGCGTCATCGAAAAGCCCAGCAACGAAGAAGAAGAGGCCCTGTTCGCCTCGATCAAAAAGCGGCTCGACGAAAAACCCGGCTGGTACACCGGGGCGGTCAAGGACATCCAGGGCGTCACCGAGGAAACGACGACCGGCGTGCACCGTTTGTACGAGAGGGAAACCAAGGGCACGTTGCTGTTCTCCGCCATCAACGTCAACGATTCGGTGACCAAGTCCAAGTTCGACAACAAATACGGCTGCCGCGAAAGCCTGGTTGACGGCATCCGCCGCGCCACCGACGTGATGATGGCCGGCAAGGTCGCCGTGGTCGCCGGTTACGGCGACGTCGGCAAGGGCTCGGCCGAAAGCCTGCGCAGTTCCGGCTGCCGGGTATTGGTCACCGAGCCCGATCCCATCTGCGCCCTGCAGGCGGCGATGGAAGGCTTCGAGGTGGTGACCATGGAACAAGCCGCGCCCCAGGGCGACATCTTCGTCACCTGCACCGGCAACATCGACGTCATCACCGTCGACCACGTCCGCGACATGAAGGACCGGGCCATCGTCTGCAACATCGGCCACTTCGATTCCGAGATTCAGGTCGAAAGCCTGCGTAACTTCAAATGGACCAACATCAAGGCGCAGGTCGACGAGATCGAGCTTCCCGACGGCAAGCGGATCATCCTGCTGGCCGAGGGGCGGCTGGTCAACCTGGGCTGCGCCACGGGGCATCCCAGTTTCGTCATGAGCGCGTCGTTCACCAACCAGGTGCTGGCACAGATGGAGCTCTGGCAGAAACCCGACGACTACGAGAAAAAGGTCTACGTGCTGCCCAAGCACCTGGATGAAAAGGTGGCGGCGCTGCACCTGGACAAGCTCGGGGTTACCCTGACCAAGCTTTCAAAGGAACAGGCGCAATACATCGGCGTTTCCCCCGATGGCCCGTTCAAGCCCGATACCTATCGCTATTAGCCGCGATTGGCCGTTTCCAGGCCCGCTTTCTTAACCCGGCTTGAATGCCCGGGGTGGAATCCGGCATGCGCCCGGTATTATGGAAAATCCTGCCGGAATGTAGGCTTTCGTAGGCATCTGTAGGCTTTTGTCGGTTTTATCAAATCCAAGCGGCCCCGGGGGACCCGCCTTCGCGAAGCCCGCTTCGGCGGGCGAAGGAAGGGGCCGTGAGGCCGGAGGTGTCCCC
>JADFNT010000313.1 GCA_022563215.1 Pseudomonadota bacterium | reverse complement strand
ATTTTGCAGAACATTTTCGAAAGCGTGCGCGCCCACCCCAGGCGCGTGGTGTTCGCCGAAGGGGAAGAGGAAAAAAGCATCCGCGCGGCGCATGCCTTTCTCAATGCGGGCTATGGTACGCCGGTCCTGGTCGGGCGCGAGGACCGGGTGCGCGCCAAAATGGAGGAACTCGGCCTGCCGACGGTGGAGATTATCGAAATCCACAATGCCAAGCTGAGCACGGAAACCGAAGGTTACATGGATTTCCTTTACGAGCGGCTGCAACGCAAGGGCATGCTCCGGCGCGATTGCCAGCGCATGGTCAACCAGGATCGCAATGTGTTTGCCGCCTGCATGGTTGCCGCCGGCGATGTCGACGCCATGGTCACCGGACTGACCCGCAATTACCACGTCGCGCTCGACGAGATCACCCGGGTTCTGGACCCGGACCCGGATTGCCGGGTCTTCGGGCTGTCCCTGGTGCTCGGTCAGGATAAAACCCTTTTCGTTTCGGATACCGCCGTCAACGAATTGCCGAATTCCGAACAATTAGCCGACATTGCCCAGCAAACGGCCGCCGTCGCCCGCCAGATGGGCCATGAACCCCGCGTCGCCTTGATATCCTTTTCCAATTTCGGCAACCCGGCGCTGCCGCGTTCGGAACTGGTCAGCAACGCGGTCAAGATTCTTGACCAACGTCAGGCTGATTTCGAATACGACGGCGAAATGGGAATCGATGTCGCGCTCAACCCCGAACTGATGGCGCATTATCCGTTCTGCCGGCTGGCGGGGCCTGCCAACGTGTTGATCATGCCGGGGCTGCATTCGGCGCAAACGTCGACCAAGCTGGTCTATGAACTGGGTGGAACCACCGTGTTGGGGCCGTTGCTGATCGGGCTGTCCAAACCGGCGCAGATCGTCCCCATGGGTTCGACCGTCGCCGACATGGTCAACATCGCGGCCTGGGCGGCCCATGCCGCGGAACGCACCCAGGCGCCCGAACGCCGGTCGTTCTTCAGCCGATTCCGCTGAGCGCCGTCCGGTGGGCGTCCGCCGAGGCCTCACCGAAGCAGCAGAAAATTACCCCTTCCGGGACCATTTCCTCTGTCAGGAAAGCACAAACCGTAGCAACGGCAATCCCCGCCGCACGGTCGGTTGGAAACCGGTAGACCCCGGTGCTGATGGCCGGAAAGGCGACGGAGGTTAAGCCCTTTTCTTGGGCCAGCGCCAAAGAGGAGCGGTAACAACCGGCGAGCAGGTCTTCCTCGCCCTCGCCGCCGCCCCGCCAGACCGGCCCGACGGTATGGATGACATGGCGGGCGGCAAGCAGATATCCCTTGGTGATCCGGGCTTCGCCGGTGGGACAACCGCCGAGGCCCCGGCATTCCTTCAACAGTTCCGGCCCGGCGGCGGCGTGGATGGCGCCGTCGACGCCGCCGCCTCCCAAAAGGGTTTGGTTGGCGGCATTGACGATGGCATCGACCTCGAGGCGGGTGATATCGCCTTCGACGATGGACATTCGTTCCAAGGCTTGGGCCAAAACGCCGGGATTGGTCATGGGTTTCCCCTAAACCTAAGCACTTTATCAACTTTCGCCCCCGGCTTCACCTGTGCTAACCGATAGGGATGACCTCCAACCCCCCAGACAGCGTCCTGGTCTACGTCGGTTTCGACCGCATCGGCGACGGGTTCCTCAAGCTGCCTTTTGTCAGGGGGCTTCGCGCCGCCTTTCCCGACGCCCGGATCACTTGGCTGGCCGGGCGCGAAGACAGCGTCTATGCCGGCGTTCTGGCCGATTTGGCGCACGGGCTGATCGACGAAATCATCGAAAACGCCGGTATCGGCCTTAGCTTCAGCGAGCTTTTCCAGGGCCTGTCGAAGGGCCCTTTAGGCGGGCGGCGATTCGACCTCATTATCGATACCCAGCGGATTTTCTGGACCAGCCTGTCGTTGAAGCGTGTGCCTCATGACACTTTCATTTCCCCCGCCGCCCGGTTCCTGCTTTCGTCCAAAAAGCCGGCCAAGGGCTATCGGTTCCCGAAAACCATGCAGCGGCAGCTTTTGGACCTGTTGGAGCTGGCCAGCGGCCGGGACTTCCCGACCCCCCAAACCCTGGATTTGGACCTCAAGAAAGACCTTCGCGCCGACGCCGAAAGGCTGTTGCCCGATGGCCCGGATTACATCGGGCTGGCGCCCGGATCCGGCGGGCCGCCGAAATGCTGGCCGCTGGAAAACTTCATCGAACTGGCCCGCCGCCAGGAGTCCCAAGGCCGCGTGCCGGTGTTTTTCCTGGGCCCCAAGGAACCCGGGTGGATCGGCGAAATCCGCAACGCCTTGCCCGAGGCGCTGTTCCCGCTGCAAGATGAGGCTGTCGAGCGCAACCACGGCTTCTCGCCGCTTCTGACCGTTGCCCTCTCGGAAAGGGTGCGGGCCTCGGTTTCCAACGATTCCGGCGCCGGCCACATGTTCGCCGCGGCCAACCCCCTCGCCGCCCGCGCCGGCCTCGAAATCCTACGCCAGGGGGGCAGCGCCGTCGACGCCATCGGACCCGAGTTCCAGTCGCATGACCACATCCCGGAACAGGTCGGTATCGACTCCGCAGCGAATGACCTGAATGCGCTCGCGAAAGTCTTCTCCGCTGTGACCGACGATGAATCGCTTGTTGTTGTTCGAGATCGTCACGACGCAGTCTGCCGCGCGGACCTTTTCCTTCAGCATGTGCTGATCGACCTGAAAGTCCGACCCGTGCGCCGTGAAACTGTAGGGGATACCGGTCAAACCGTGAATCACGAACGCCACTGCCGCGGGGTGGTTCGCAAAGTGGGCGTGAATGTGCGTCACACCGGCCCACTGCATGTGCCGGG
>JADFNT010000312.1 GCA_022563215.1 Pseudomonadota bacterium | reverse complement strand
AAATGGTTCCTGGAGTTCTCGGCCTTTCAGTTGGGGCTCTCGCCGCCCGAGGAAATGGACGACCACAAGGCCTATTACGACCCCCGGGACCTGTGGCCGATGCTGGTGCGGGCGGGTTTCCTGCCCCACAACATCACCTGCTTTAGGCACAAGTTCGGGCTCAACACGTTCGCCGCCTGCCGCAAGGGCGCCGACGACCCGACGCCCGTGCCTTAAAAGATGGCGCGCCGCAAACCCGACGCCGCGAACCCGAAAGACCGGTGGGACCGTCACTGGGAGCGTTACGCCGATTCCACCCGCGCCAACCCCGGACAGGTCCTGCGCCGGCGCCTGATCACGCGGTTGCTCGGCGACGTGGGTCCGGACGCCCGCATCCTCGACCTCGGGTGCGGGTCCGGCGACCTGCTGGCGGCCTTGGCGGAAACCTTCCCCCAGGCCGCGTTCGCCGGCGCCGATCAAAGCCAAAGCGGCCTCGGGCGCACCGGCCAAGAACTGCCCGGGGCGAAACTGTTCCAGTTCGATTTCAGCCACCCGGATACCGCCCCCGAAGAGCTTCGGGGATGGGCCAGCCACGTCGTCTGTTCCGAGGTCCTGGAGCATCTGGACGATCCAACGCCGGCTCTCGATGCCGCCACCCGTTGCCTGAAACCCGGCGGGCGGCTGGTGGTCACCGTTCCCGGCGGGCCGATGACGGCCTTCGACCGCCATATCGGCCATCGCCACCACTTCACCAAGGCGCGGCTGATAGAGACCCTGGAAGGGGCGGGATGGCGGGTCGAAACCGCGGCGGCGGCCGGGTTTCCGGTGTTCAACCTCTACCGGCTGGTTGTCCTGATGCGGGGCCGGCGGCTGAGCGACGACGTCAGCGGCCGCCCCGGTCCCCTGGCGCGGGCGGTGATGGCGTTGTTCCGGGCAATGATGCCGCTGGCGCTGTTCGATTCGCCCGGCGGCTGGCAGATCGCCGCCAGCGCCCTGCGGCCCGATTAATTCCTTACCAGGAGAAAACGATCTCGAACAGCCGGAACCCCTGCCGCAAGTCCCGGGGCAGCCCGACCTCGACGATCCATTCCGGGAACTCGCCTCGTTGCAGTCGCTTGTAGAGAATCCTGTCGCCGCCGCCCATCAGGAAATAGCCGTCGTCGGCCGAATGCTCGCAGATCAGGATCAGGTCGATTTGGCGCTGGCGCACTAATTTCAGGATTTCCCGGTCATCGACACCGCCGAGGATGCGCACGCTGTCCAGGATCCCCGGCGCCTGGGGATGGTGCAGGGTCGCCGTCACCCGGTGGCGGGTCCGGTACAGCAGCTCGGCGCCGAAATTGACCGACGCCAGGATCGTCCGCGGACGGTCCGCCCACGGCGGCTGCTCAAGGTACCGCGCCATCGCCTGCACCGGGCACAGCCGCGGGTCGCCGCCCTCGGACAGGGCCGGAGCCAGGGCCAGGGCCGGGGACGAGGACGGAGCCCTGGCCTCGTTGACGGCCCTGTCTTCCGCTCCTTGAGCGTAGACCAGCGCCGTGCCGGCGGCCAGCGGCCCGACGGTGAGCAGCACGACGACCGGCACCTTGACCAGCATCCGCCGGGGAAACGCGAACCGCCGGTTGGCCGCCGCGTCGACCCAAACCGCCAGATCGGCGAGGACGATGGCCAGAAATAGCCCCACGTAAAGCGACCAGCGGATCCAGTTCAACGCAAACACCAGATAAACCAGCGACGAGACCGCCAGCAGCAACCACGCCCACCTGTCGCCGCCGGTTTCCGTTTTCAGGCGCCAGAGAGCCCACGGCCCGGCGATCAGGCCCCCCCCGGCGTAAAGCAGGAAATGCGGGACGTCCTTGATCGACCCATATTCGGCGACGCTGTCGAAGATCTCCAGGATCACCGGGTCGAAATCCTTCAGCGGGTTGACGAACACCTTGGGATACAAAAGCCACATCACCGCCAGCACGGCGGCGGCGCCGGCAACGGCCACGGCCAGCCGCCCGGGAACGCCGGCCGGTCCCCGCCCGGCCAGCCGGACCACCGCCCACCAGAACGCCGCCAGCAGCGCCGCCAGGGTCAGGTGGACGATCGAAAGGCGGTCGTAGCCGACGTCGAAAAATCCGGGTCCGCGCTCGACCGCCAGCATCACCGCTACCCCGGCCAGCAGGCCCAGCGACAAGTTCAGCGACAAGTTCAGCCCAGGGCGGGCCCCCGCCGCCACGGTTTCCCCGCCGTCGCCCTCGAACACCCATTTCAGGCCCAGCACCGTCAGGCACAGGGCGGCGGTGACCTGCATCTCGGTGAACGAGGCCATCGTCCACGGTATTCCCGGCGACCGTGTGCTGGAGCCTGGCGATATTGTGAGCGTCGATACGGGCTGCAAGTTCAACGGTTGGTGCGGAGATGCGGCGGTAACGCATGCCATCGGAAAAATCTCGGGCGAGGCCCGGCGACTTCTCGAAGTGACGCAAGGGGTATTGGAGCTGGCTATCGAGCGCATGGGACATGCCAAGCTTTGGAGCGAGGTCGCGGCCGAGATGGAGGCCTACGTCCAGAAGGCCGGATTCACGGTCATCGAGGATTTTGTGGGGCACGGCGTGGGCCGCGATATGCACGAGGAACCTCAGGTTCCTAATTATGGAAAGCCTAATACAGGTCCACGAATTAAAATTGGTCTTGTTGTAGCGATTGAACCAATGATTAATATGGGAAAATATGAAGTAAAAAAAGAAAGTGATGGATTTACAATAACAACGGCTGATGAATTACCATCAGCACATTATGAACATACAATTGCTATTAGAAGAGAAAAAGCTGAAATATTATCAACATTTCAATACATTGAAAAAGCATTGCACAAAGATGCTC
>JADFNT010000311.1 GCA_022563215.1 Pseudomonadota bacterium | reverse complement strand
GCCCGGCACGGACATCCGGTCCACGACCGGGTGGCCTTCGATTGGCGGCGGTGCGCGGAGATGCTGAAGAAGGATCCCGGCGCGGCGCGAATTTACCTGCCCGGCGGCGAGGCGCCCAAGGCCGGGAGTCTGCATCTGCAACCGCAATTGGCGGCGACACTGGAAAAAATCGCCTCAGGCGGACGCGACGCCTTCTATACCGGGGCCGTCGCCGAGGACATCGTCGGCCACCTGCAAAGCCTGGGCGGCGCCCATACGCTCGACGATTTCGCCGCCGCCGCCGGGGAATACGTGGACCCCATCAAGGCGTCTTATCGCGGTCATGACGTTTACCAATGCCCGCCCAACGGCCAGGGGGTGATCGCGCTGTTGCTGTTGAACATCCTCGGCCCCATGGGCCTGGACAAGCTCGACCCCCTGTCGCCGGAGCGCCTGCACTTGTGCATCGAGGCGTCCCGGTTGGCGTACGCGGAACGCGACGCCGTGTTGTCCGACCCGGACCAGGTGGACGTGCCGGTGGAGAAACTTCTGTCGGCAGAATTCGCCGCCGAGTTGAGGGACAGGATCATTCCGTCCCAGGCCATGGATGCGCCGACGCCGGCCGCCCTTCCCGCCGCCAACACCGTTTATCTTTGCGTCGTCGACAAGGACCGCAACGCCGTCAGCTTCATCAATTCACTGTTCGAAGCCTTCGGCTCCGGGCTGGTCGGGCCGGAATCGGGCGTCCTCCTGCAAAACCGGGGCTTCAGCTTCAACCTGGATCCAGGCCATGCCAACTGCATCGCCGCCAACAAGAGGCCCATGCACACGATCATTCCGGGGATGGTGGTCAAGGACGCCAGGACGGTGATGCCGTTCGGGGTCATGGGCGGCCAGTATCAGGCCTTCGGCCACATGTATTTCCTGACCAACCTGTTCGAGCACGGCCTCGACCTTCAGGAAGCCATGGACCTGCCGAGGCTGTTTCCGGCGCTGGACGGTCCCGTCGAGATCGAAAGCGGCATGCCCGCCGACACCGTCGAGGGCCTTCAGGCCATGGGCCACAAGACCCCGGCGCCGGCGAAGCCCATCGGCGGCGCCCAGGCGATCTGGATCGATTGGGACGAAGGCGTGCTGACCGGGGCCTCGGAACCACGCAAGGACGGCCAGGCCCTCGGCTATTAGATCCTCGGTTTAGGGGCGCGGCCTAAAACAGGCCCTCGACCATCCCCGCTTTGTTGAGACGGATGGCATTGGCCGCCGGCACCCGGGGCAGGCCGGGCATGGTCATGATATCGCCGCAGATGACGACGATGAACCCGGCGCCCGCCGACAGCCGCACTTCGCGGATCGGCACCACGTGCCCCGAGGGCGCGCCCTTCAGGTCGGGGTCGGTGGAGAAGCTGTACTGGGTCTTGGCCATGCACACCGGAAGGTCCCCGTAGCCTGTGTCCTGAAGGTCGGTAAACTGGTTGCGCACCTTTTTGTCGGCGATGATGTCGTCGGCGCCGTAAAGCTTGGTCGCCACGGTCTTGACCTTTTCCCACAACGCCATGCGGTCGTCATAAAGGGGGACGAACTGGCCGGTGCAGGCATCGGCTATGGCGGCGACGTGTTCGGCCAGTTTTTCGGTGCCCTTGGAGCCATCGGCCCAATGGGTGCACTCGATGACCTCGACGCCGAGGCCCTCGACGCCTTCGCGGATGGCGGCGACTTCGGCATCGGAATCGGCGGAAAACCGGTTGATGGAAACCACCACCGGCACCCCGAAGGACTTCACGTTGCGGATATGCCGGGCCAGGTTGTCGCAGCCCTTCTTGACGGCTTCGGCGTTCTCGGTCCCGATGTCGTCCTTGCCGACGCCGCCGTGCATCTTCAGCGCCCGCACGGTGGCGACGATGACGGCGGCGCTCGGGTTCAGCCCGGCCAGGCGGCATTTGATGTTGAAGAATTTTTCGGCCCCCAGGTCGGCCCCGAACCCGGCTTCGGTGACCACGTAATCGGCCAATTTCAAGGCCGTCTTGGTGGCGATGACGGAATTGCAGCCGTGCGCGATGTTGGCGAACGGGCCGCCGTGAATGAAGGCCGGGTTGTTTTCCAGGGTCTGCACCAGGTTCGGCTGCAAGGCATCCTTCAGCAGCACCGTCATCGGCCCTTCGGCCTTCAGGTCTTTGGCATGAATGGGCTCGCGGTCCCGCGTATAGCCGACGACGATCCGACCGATCCTTTCCTCAAGGTCGGCGAGGCTCATGGACAGGCAGAAGATGGCCATGATTTCGGACGCCGCCGTGATGTCCGGATTTTCGTTCAAGGCATTGGAATCCTTGCCTGTCTCGCATTATCCCGGCGAAGATACCACGTCGGGGCGCACCGGCCAAACGCCGCCCGACATCAAACCCCGGCCGCCGTCATGCCTTCGATGAGGAGGGTCGGCGCGTCGATGCCGTAGCGGAATTCGAGGTCATTGGCGGGCGTCAGGTTGGCGAACATATCGACGAGATTGCCGGCCACGGTCAATTCGCTCACCGGATAGGTGATGGCGCCGTTTTCGATGAGGATGCTCGGGCGGAGGCGCTTGTTGCGCGGATCCTCGGAAAGGCAGACCGGATCGAGGCAGCCGATGGCGGGAACCCCGGTCGAGGTGCCGCATCCCAAGACGATGGCCCGCGCGGACCCGCTCACGCCACAGCCTCTGCCAGCGCCTTGGCCCCCTTCTCTACGTCCTCGCGTGAAATGTCGATGTGGGTGACGGCACGGAGCTGCGGTTCCGTCAGATTTTCTAACAGGTGGTTTGTCATTCTACTCTTTCTGGTGGTCATTAAACTTGTTAGCTGTCAGTAGTTTAGCGGGTAAAGTTCAACTCCGCAATCCCGC
>JADFNT010000310.1 GCA_022563215.1 Pseudomonadota bacterium | reverse complement strand
CGGCCTCGGTTTTTCACCCGCCCCCGCGACCCGGCCCGCGCCCGCAGCCTGCGGGCCAAGGCCAAGGCGCGGATGGCGGCGGGCGACAACAGCCTGCTCGATAAATTGATCCTCCAGGCCCGCCTCGCCGACGAGGAGGACCCGCACCCGCCGCCGCCGGTTGCCCCCGCCGAATGGCGCCTTGACCCCTCAACCGCCGGGCCCTAGAAAGGCGGCCATGTTTGGTTTCAGCATTCAGAAACTCCTGTTTACCGTCGCCGCCATCTTCGTGGTCTGGTACGGCTTCAAGTGGGTCGGCCGGATGAAGAAAGTCCGCGAACGCGAGGCCAGGGATAGGCTCCGCCGCCAGGCCGGGACCGGCGGTGGTGCCGGAAACAGTGAATCCGGCGAATCCGGCGTCGCCGAAGAGATGGTGGAATGCCAGACTTGCGGCGCCTTCGTCGCCGCCACGGGGGCCAAGTCCTGCGGCAAGGAGGAGTGCCCCTATCCGGGCTGATTTTGTCCCAGGGACTCCGCTTGACCCTCCCTCGGGCGCTCGGTAATTTCGCTACCGCACAATAACTCCGAAAAAGGCCCCGGCTCTATGGCCGCTGCCACCGATAACCCGCCCAGTTTTCAACAACTGATTTTCAGCCTTCAGACCTTTTGGGCCGGGCAGGGCTGCGTCATCCTGCAGCCCTACGACATGGAAATCGGCGCCGGCACCTTCCATCCGGCGACGGCGTTGCGCTGCTTAGGCCCGGAACCCTGGAACGCCGCCTACGTGCAGCCGTCGCGCCGGCCCACCGACGGCCGTTACGGCGACAACCCCAACCGGCTGCAGCACTATTACCAGTTCCAGGTGATCCTCAAACCGTCGCCCGGCGACGTGCAGGCGGTCTATCTGGACAGCCTGACCGCGCTCGGCATCGAGGCCGACCTTCATGACATCCGTTTCGTCGAGGACGACTGGGAAAGCCCGACCCTGGGCGCGTCGGGCCTCGGCTGGGAAGTCTGGTGCGACGGCATGGAGATCACCCAGTTCACCTATTTTCAGCAGGTCGGCGGCATCGAATGCGACCCGGTTTCCGTCGAGTTGACCTACGGGTTGGAACGCCTCGCCATGTACATCCAGGGCGTCGACAACGTCTATGACCTGGATTGGGACGGGGACGGCGTCCGCTACGGCGACGTCTTCCTGCAGGCGGAGAAGGAACATTCAAAATATAACTTCGAGGTCGCCGACATCGAGATGCTGAAACGCCATTTCGCCGACGCCGAGGCCGAATGCGGCCGGGCGCTGGAGGCCGGCCTGGCGCTGCCGGCCTATGACCAATGCCTGAAGGCCAGCCATTTGTTCAATCTGCTCGACGCCCGGGGCGCCATCTCGGCGACCGAGCGCGCCACCTATATCGCCCGCGTCCGCGACCTGGCCAAGGGTTCGTGCGAGGCGTGGCTGAATAGCCAAGGGGGCCAAGAGGCGGGGACGGGCGCTAGCCCGGACAGGGAAAAAGAGGACTCCTAGGCCATGCCCGAGCTTCTTCTTGAACTATTGTCCGAGGAAATCCCGGCCCGCATGCAGGCCAAGGCGGCCGACGATTTGAAGCGGCTGGTCTGTGACGGGCTGAAGGACGCCGGGCTTGAGTTCGAGGGCGCCGAGGCCTTCGTCACGCCCCGGCGGCTGGCGCTGGTGGTTGACGGCATCCCGGAAAAACAGCCGGACATCAACGAAGAACGCCGCGGCCCGCGCGCCGATGCTCCGGAACAGGCTATCGAGGGGTTCAAGGGCTCGCTGCCGAAAGGCGCCAAGGTGGAAAAGCGCGAAACCGAGAAGGGCGAGTTCTTCTTCGCGATCATTGACCGGAAGGGCGTTAAGACAGCTAGCATTATTATCGAAATTCTTCATGAAACTTTGGCGGACTTCCATTGGCCAAAATCAATGCGATGGGCTTCTGGGCTTTTGCCCTGGGTCAGACCGTTGCGTAGCATTCTCGTAATCTTTGATGGAAAGCCGGTTGATTTCGTTTGGGGAGAGTTTGTCAAAAAAGGGAAACCAAGGGTTTGGCCATTGCATGCAGACGACACCACCTCCGGCCACCCGTTCATGGCGCCGAAGCCGTTCAAGGTCCGCAACTTCAAGGACTACAAGGAAAAGCTCGAAAAACACTACGTCATTCTTGATGCTGCAGAACGCGCCGCCATCATTGAGGCCGAGGCTAAGAAGCTGGCCAAGAAGGCCGGGCTGAAGCTAAAGGACGATCCCGGGCTGTTGGCCGAAGTGGCGGGGCTTGTCGAATGGCCGGTGGTCAAAATCGGGTCGATCGACAAGGCGTTCATGGACCTGCCGCCGGAAGTCCTGACCACGGTCATGCGCCACCATCAGAAATATTTCGCCCTCCTCGACGCGAATGGCAAGCTGGCGCCCAAGTTCATCGTCGTCGCCAACACCGAAACCAAGGATAAGGGCAAGGCGATGGTCGCCGGCAACGAGCGCGTGCTGCGCGCACGCCTCGCCGACGCCAAGTTCTTCTGGGACCAGGACCGCAAACGGACGCTCGAAAGCCGGGTCCAGGAATTGGCGGGCAGGGTATTCCACGCCCAACTGGGCACGGTCCTGGACAAGGTCATCAGGGTCGAGGAACTGGCCTCCGAGCTGGCCGAAAGCTGCGGCGCCAATTCAGGCGATGCGCGCTGGGCGGCGCGGCTTTGCAAGGCCGATCTTTCGACCGGGATGGTCGCCGAGTTCCCCGTACTGCAAGGCGTTATGGGCCGGTACTATGCCCTCAACGACGGCGAAAACGCCGACGTCGCCACCGCCATCGCCGAACACTATGGGCCGCTTGGCCCTAACGACAATTGCCCGTCCGATCCGGTCAGCATC
>JADFNT010000309.1 GCA_022563215.1 Pseudomonadota bacterium | reverse complement strand
TTGACGTAAACCAGCGTGTTGGCGGTGCCGAGGTCGATGGCCATGTCCGCCGAAAGGAAGCCAAACAATCTTGAAAACATTAAGTCCTGAACCTTTTTAGTTTTTTACGTTTTGCCCCGGCGCCCCGGCGAAGAAACCGCCGCCGAAACTTCTCGCGGCGGTGCCGGGGATCGCGCCCCGGCACCGAATACAACCTTTATAAAAAACCGCGCCCCCCCTTGCTAGGCCGAAAGCGCCTCGGGGGCGGTTTTTTGCCTTTTCAACAGCAGCTTGTTCAAGGCGTTCACGTAAGCCTTGACCGAAGCCACCATGGTATCGGTATCGGCGCCGGTGCCGTTGACGGTGCGGCCGTCCTCTTCCAGCCGCACCGTGACCTCGGCCTGGGCGTCGGTGCCCTGGGTCACGGCGTGGACCTGGTAAAGCTGCAGCCGCGCCTCGTGCGGGAACAGCTCCTTGATGGCGTTGAACGACGCATCGACGGGTCCGTCGCCGGTCGCCTTGCAGCCCTTGACCTCGCCGTCGATCTCCAGTTCGAGTTCGGCCTTCGGCGGCTTGTGCTTGGTGCCGCACAGCACCTCCAAGGACACCATCTCGATGCGGTCGTTGGTGCGCACCACCTCGTCGTCGACGAGGGCGACGATGTCTTCGTCGAAGACTTCCTTCTTGCGATCGGCCAGATCCTTGAACCGCTTGAAGGCGTCCTGGACGGCGTTGTCGCCGAGTTCGTAGCCCAGCTCCTTGAGCTTTTCGGTGAACGCGTGGCGGCCGGAATGCTTGCCGAGGACCAGCTTCGACTCCTTCAGCCCGACCGATTCCGGGGTCATGATTTCGTAGGTGCCGGCATGCTTGAGAATGCCGTCCTGATGGATGCCGGCCTCGTGGGCGAAGGCGTTGGCGCCGACGATGGCCTTGTTGGGCTGCACCGCGAAACCGGTGACCGCCGACACCAGGCGCGACGCCTTCATGATGTCCTCGGTCTTGATGGCGGTGGTATAGGGCAAGATGTCGTGGCGGGTGCGCAGCGCCATCACCACCTCTTCCATGGCCGCGTTGCCGGCCCGTTCGCCTAAGCCGTTGATGGTGCATTCCACCTGCCGGGCGCCGGCCTTGACGGCGGCCAGCGAATTGGCCACCGCCAGCCCCAGATCGTTGTGGCAATGCACCGACACCACCGCCTTGTCGATATTGGGCACGCGGTCGAACAGCATGCGGATGATGGCGGTGAATTCCTCGGGGATGGTGTAACCGACCGTGTCGGGGATGTTGACGGTACCGGCCCCGGCGTCGATGGCGGCCTCGACGCACCGGCACAGGAAATCATGCTCGGTGCGCGACGCATCCTCGGCCGACCATTCCACGTTGTCGGTGAATTTGCGCGCATAGGTGACGCTTTCGATCACCTTGGCATAGACCTCATCGGGCTCCAGTTGCAGCTTGTGCTTCATGTGCAGTTCGCTGGTGGCGATGAACGTGTGGATGCGTCCCCGCTTGGCCGGCTTCAGGGCTTGCGCCGCGCGGTCGATGTCGATCTTGGTCGCCCGGGCGAGGCCGCAGACGGTCGAGTCCTTGACCACCTTGGCGATTTCGTTGACGGCCTCGAAGTCGCCGTCCGAGGCGATCGGGAACCCGGCCTCGATGACGTCCACGCCCATGCCCTCGAGGACCTCGGCGATGCGGAGCTTCTCGTCCAGGTTCATGGACGCGCCGGGCGATTGCTCGCCGTCGCGCATGGTGGTGTCGAAAATAATTATTCTGTTCTTGTCAGAGCGGGCGCTCATGGGATTATTCCTTCCTTCAACTAGGTGTCAGCGGTTTTAAGGCTTGACCCCCTGAACGCCGGAAAACACCGGCATTGGTGCCTTGGCAGGCGTTCAGGGGCACCTAAGTCGAAGGTCCCCTTGCAGGGTGAGCAGAAGGTGTAGCGAAAGCGCGGTCGAACGCACGGGCGCGGATGCGCCGGGCGCCCCGTCCCCGATGCCGGCGATGACCGCCGGAATTGCGTTACATTCAGTCATTGGTTTCGCTTTCGTCCGATCTCTTGGATTTCATATCATGAATATTTGCAGGGGTTAAAGAACAAAATGAAAATTTCGGGCTTAAGCGCCTGAAATATAAAGATGCTTGCCTGGCGGGAAGGGGCCGGAATGGACCGGGCGGTGGCCAGGCCCGAGACCGGGGCTGGGGAAAAAAGGCGGGGCCAAACTCCGCTTTTTCATTTAACCCCAAGCCCGCGCCGGGGGTTTGGGGGACACCCCCTTCCCCGTGGGGCCGCCGCCCCTGCGGCAAGCCAAGGGATCGGAGATCCCGCCCGGCGCCTGAGGGGCGATTAAGAACCGCCTAGTTCTTCGACTTGTCGACCAGCGCGCCCTCGGCGATCCACGGCATCATGGCGCGCAGCTTCTCGCCGACTTCTTCGATCGGGTGCTCGGCGGCGCGCCGCCGCATGGCCTTGAAGCTCGGCTGGCCGGCGGCGCATTCGCTCATCCACTGGCTGGTGAAGCGCCCCGACTGGATGTCGTCGAGGACCTCTTTCATACGCGCCTTCACGTTTTCGTCGATGATCCGGGGGCCGGAAACGTAATCGCCGTACTCAGCCGTGTTGGAGATCGAATAGCGCATGTTGGCGATGCCGCCCTCGTAGATCAGGTCGACGATCAGCTTGACCTCGTGGACGCATTCGAAATAGGCCATTTCCGGCGCGTAGCCGGCCTCGATCAGGGTTTCGTAGGCGGCCTGGATCAGCGACGTGAGCCCGCCGCACAGCACCGACTGTTCGCCGAACAGGTCGGTCTCGCATTCCTCGCGGAAGGTGGTGCCGATGATCCCAGCCCGCCCGCCGCCGATCGCCGACGCATAGGCGA
>JADFNT010000308.1 GCA_022563215.1 Pseudomonadota bacterium | reverse complement strand
GATTCCGGCCTGCCGCTGCATTATCACACCATTGGCGGTTCCAAGAAGCCGGACATGGACGCCATGGCGCCCCTACAGGCGCGCCAAGCCCACGCCGTCTACATCACCGGCTTTCAGATGGGCATGGCCCGGATTCTGATGGAAATCATCTACTCGGGCGTTCTCGAGGACTACCCCGATATCCGCGTCGTCATCGCCGAAAGCGGCACCGGCTGGATCCCCTATATTCTGGAGCGCATGGACCTGGAATGGGAGGACCAGTACAAGGACCTGACCCTGACCATGAAACCCAGCGAGTACTGGTACCGCCAGTGCAAGGCGACCTATCAAAGCGACAAGATCGGGATCCGGCTGATCGACCTCCTGGGCGAGGACAACGTCATGTGGGGATCCGACTTCCCCCACCCCGACGGCATCTGGCCCGACTCGCAGTCCTTCATCGAAAACGAATTGGGCGGCCTGCCGGCCAAGACCCGGGCCAAGATCGTGTGCGGGAACGCGGCCCGGCTTTACGGGTTTCCGCTGCAATAGGGCCGGCCCAAAAAAAACCCGCCCCGGTAAGGGGACGGGCTTCGATAACGGCGCCTGGAATGAAGGCGGCCCTTAGTGCTTGATGCCGTTCAATTCCATCGCTGCGTGCAAGACCTTGATCGCCTCGCCGTGTTTTTTGGCCTTGTGGAGCGCCAGCCCTGCGTCGGCGGCGGCCTCGGCCATCGTCATCATCTTGGCGTCCTTGATCTTCGACATGGCGGCCTTGATTAGTTTGACGTCCTTCGGGCAATGCGACGCCTGAGCCGGCGTGACAAAGGCGCCGAGAGAAAAAACAACGGCCACGGCAGTAAGGATAGTTTTCTTGAACATGGTTGCCTCCCTATAATTTTTCGTATTTCAAATTTAAGCGTTTCGATAGAAAATACAATTTTTTATTCGCTACATTAGATAACGCTCATAGGCACCCAAGAAGGGCAAGAGGATGAAATACCTTCACACCATGATCCGGATTTCGGACATCGACGCATCGCTTGATTTCTTTTGCAACAAACTGGGCTTGACCGAGACCCGGCGCAAGGACAACGAAGCTGGGCGCTATACCCTGATCTTCCTGGCCGCCGACGAGAGCCCGGAGGCCGAGATCGAGCTCACCTATAACTGGGATCCGGAGGAATATACCGGCGGGCGCAACTTCGGCCATCTCGCCTTTGCCGTCGATAACGTCCACGACACCTGCCGGAAGCTCATGGACGCCGGCGTCACCATCAACCGCCCGCCCCGCGACGGCCACATGGCTTTCGTCCTTTCGCCGGACGGAATCTCGATCGAGCTTTTGCAAAAGGGAAACGCCCTGGAGCCCGAAGAGCCCTGGGCCTCCATGGAAAGCACCGGCACGTGGTAGGAAGCGGGCCATCCTGGAGTATGGTTGACCGATGAACGAACTTTCCCGCTCGGACGGGAAACGGCTGGCCGTCCTGATCGGCCCCGGCGACCCGCCCGTTTTCGAAGCCCTGAACCCCGACGGGGGCGCGTCGGTGGTCCTGGTCTCGGACCACGCCAGCCGGGCGGTGCCGGCGGCGCTGGACGGGCTCGGTCTCGACGACGGCCACTTAGAAAGCCATATCGCCTATGACATCGGCACCGCCGGCGTGACCCGCCTGTTGGCCGCCCAATTGGACGCGCCGGCGGTGCTGGCCGGGTATTCGCGGCTGGTGATCGACGTCAACCGGCCGCCGGGTCACCCGCAATCGATCCCCGAAGCCAGCGATGGCACCGAAATCCCCGGCAATAGGGGGCTCGGGGAGGAAGCCCAGAAACAACGCGTCGAGATGTTGTTCGAGCCCTATCACGACGCCATTGACGAATCCCTGGCGCACCTGTGGCGGCGGGGCAAGCCGCCGGCGTTGTTTTCCATTCACAGCTTCACCCCCGATTACGGCGACGAGGATCGCCCCTGGGACGTCGGCGTTCTTTGGAACCGCGACCCCCGCATCGCCCGGCCGCTGATCGAAAGGCTCGGGGCCCGCGGGCTCAACGTCGGCGACAACCTGCCCTATTCGGGGTTTGAACTGGCCTATACCATCAACCTGCACGGGGCCGCCGCGGGGTTGGCCAACTGCGTCGTCGAGATCAACCAGAACCAAGTGTCGGACGGCGAAGGAATCGAACGCTGGGCCGGCATCCTGGCCGGGGTGATGGCCGAAATCCTGCAACGGGACGGAATCCACGAGGTGCGGGCGTTCTGACATGGCCTATAGCGAACCCCCTTTCACCATCGGCATCGAAGAGGAATACCTGCTGGTCGACAAGGAAACCCGGGACGTCGCCAGCGACCCGCCGGAAGCCCTGTTCGAGACCTGCCAGAAGCGCGTCGAGGGATTGGTAACGCACGAATTCCTGAAGGCCCAGATCGAGGTCAACACCGAGGTCTGCGCCACCATCCCCGAGGCCCGCGACAACCTGGCGTCGCTGAGGACGAATGTCGCCGAGGTCGCCGACGAATACGGCTTGGCACCCATGGCGGCCTCGACCCATCCGTTTTCCCACTGGCAGGAACAGCTTCATACGGACAAGGAGCGCTACAACGTCATTGCCCGCGACCTGCAAACGGTGATTAGACGGTTGATGACCTGCGGCATGCACGTTCACGTGGGCATCGACGACGACGAGCTTCGGCTCGACCTGTTGAACCAGGTCTGTTATTTCCTGCCCCATCTGTTGGCGTTCAGCACCTCTTCGCCGTTCTGGCAGGGCGAGGATACGGGGCTCAAGTCGTACCGGCTGAGCGTCTTCGACGAACTGCCCCGCACCGGCCTTCCCAACACCTTCGATTCCTGGGCCGATCATCAGCGCCACGTGGACGCGTTGGTGCGCG
>JADFNT010000307.1 GCA_022563215.1 Pseudomonadota bacterium | reverse complement strand
AAGGGCCGCGACATCCGCGTCGTCCGTATCCTCGGCCTCGGCGCCCGCCGCGGCCCGGCGGCCGAGGCCCAGGCCCTTTACGACGACCTGGAGCCGCCCGAGTCCCTAAAAGGCTCCCGGAAAAAGGCCGACGCCGGCGGGACCGCCGCCCGCAGGGTCGCCGCCCCGGCCAGGCGCGAACCCGGCCAGGGCCGCCCGACCAAGCGGGAACGCCGGGCGACGGACAAATTCAAGGGGCGGGCCTGACAGGGACTAAAACAAGGGGCTGTGAAGGGCGTCACCGGCCGGCTCGGCGCGGATCGAAAAACGCCTGACGGGGACTAGCAGGCTGCTGAAAAAGGGTATTCGTGGCAACAATCCTTCGAGAAGCTCGCTTGCGCTCGCACCTCAGGATGAGGAGTTTCAATAACTTAGCCTCATCCTGAGCCGGGCCGTAAGGCCCGTGTCGAAGGATGGTTGCACCAATTTTTAGTTTTTCAGCAGCCTGCTAGACCCTTCCCGCTAATCACCCATAAGACACGCACGCCTTGCACACCGTCTCGCGCACGTCGCCGGACAGGTGGGCGCGGCGCAGGTTCTGGAATTTTTCCGACGTCCAGGCGTCCATGAACGGGATTTCGTTCAGATCACCCATGTGGAAGCGGCCGTCGTGGTCGAAGCAGCAGGCCGACAAGTGGCCGTCGTGGGTGACCCGGGCCTCGGTGAACAGCGACCAGCACGGCACCGGCTCGCGCATGTTGCCGAACCGCCCCGGGTTGCCGCCCTTGATCGCCCAGCCGCGCTCGTTCTCGGCGACGCTGACCAGGTCGGCCTGGGAATACAGCGGCAGCGAATAGACCTGGTCCAGCAGCGGCTCGACCTCGGCGACCACGGCCTTCATGCGCCCGCCCTGTTCGCCGTCGTAGTTGATGTAGGACGCATAGACGCCGCAGTCGTGGTTGCCGGCGTCGCGGACCGGGACGGTGGTCTTGATGTTGTCGATGATGTCGCGGTAGATCGAGCCCTTGACCCCGGCGATGTCCGAGAACTGCCCCTCGTCGGCGTAATTGAGGGAAAACTTGATGCTGTTGAGCCCCGCTTCCATGCACGCCGTGACCCTTTCTGGATCGGCCAGGGAACCGTTCGTGGTGATGAAAACGTAGGGGAAGCCCTCGTCCTTGGCCGCCTGGATGGCGTCGGGCAGCCAATCGAGGATGAAGCTTTCGCCGAGGTAGAAAACGCCGATTTCCTCGACCCCGGCCCGGCGCAGGTCCTTGAGGAGCTTGAGGTAGAAATCCCAGTCCATGTCGCCCTTGTCGCGAAGCTTGTCGGCGGTGGCGCAGAACGAGCACTTGAAATTGCACCGCGCCGTCAACTCGATCTTGCAGCTCTTCGGGCACGGCGGCGCGGCGCCGCGGCGATGGCCGTCGATGCCGGTGATGGCGTCGACGCGCTCGGTGATCTTTCCGATGGCCATGGCTTGGTCTTCCTTACGAACTTCCCGTTTATGGTCCCGGCATTGTCGGCAAGGGAGGGCGCCGGCGCCTTGATTTTCGTTAAGCGTCAAGCCGATCCTCGGCCCTGACGGATTTTCCCATTATCGGTTTTAATTTCTTATAATAGGAAAAAAGAACTTGAAATATAGGAACAAAACGAGTATATTAACCTTGAAATTTATTCCAAGGTCAACCAAGGAGGAGCCATGCAAATAGCGCCGAAAGCCGGGGCCGTGAGCCGGGAAATGACGACGAATGACGACTTCCCCGCCCTTTTTTCGGGCCGGAATGATGCGGAATCAATACCTTAGGTCGAAAACACCGGCCAAAAATGATGACTCAATGACGACTTGGGGACGACTTCATGACGACATGGAGACGACATGGGGACGACTTCACGAAGACCGGGCGACGACAGGGCGACGGCCGGAAAACGCCCGGGGGACGGCCAGGGGACGGCCAGGGGATGACCGGTAAATTCCCTCCGGCGGCCCTTCGACTCCGGTTCCCAATCGGGTAATGTTAAGCACGGCACAAAAAAAATTCTTATCCGGGGTGGCGGTAACCAAGTGAGCAAAAAGCCCGAACACGTATTCCTGATCGACGGCTCGGGCTTCATTTTCCGCGCCTACTACGGCATCAAGGCAACCATGACCCGGCCGGACGGCACCCCGGTCAACGCCGTCTATGGCTTCACCCGGATGCTGATGAAAATGGTCCAGGACACCGACGCCGACCATATCGCCGTCATCTTCGATCGTGCGCGCAAGACCTTCCGCAACGATATCTACCCCGACTACAAGGCCAACCGTCCGCCGCCGCCGGAAGACCTGATCCCGCAATTCGAGCTGGTGCGTGACGCCACCCGGGCCCTGAACGTCGCCTGTGTCGACATGGACGGCTTCGAGGCCGACGACCTGATCGCCACCTATGCCCGGCTGGCCGTCGAGGCCGGCGCCGACGTCACCATCGTGTCGAGCGACAAGGACATGATGCAGTTGGTCCGCCCCGGCGTGGTCATGATGGACGCCATGAAGGACAAGATCATCGGCCCCGACGAGGTGATGGAAAAATTCGGCGTCGGGCCCGAAAAGGTGATCGAGGTGCAGGCCCTGGCCGGCGATTCGTCCGACAACGTGCCCGGCGTTTCCGGCATCGGCGTCAAGACGGCGGCGCAATTGATCAACGAATACGGCGATCTGGAAACGCTGCTGGAACGGGCCGGGGAAATCAAACAGCCCAAGCGCCGCGAGAACCTCATCAACGAGGCCGAGATGGCGAGGGTATCGCGCCGCCTGGTGACCCTCCGCGACGACGTGCCGGTGACCGAGGAATTGAGTTCCTTCGCCGTCCGGGAGCCCGACGGCGACGTGCTGTTGGCGTTCCTCAAGCAACAG
>JADFNT010000306.1 GCA_022563215.1 Pseudomonadota bacterium | reverse complement strand
TTTTCATCTGAACGCGCCCGAACGAACGACGCCGGAGTTTCTCGCGGAATCGTCCGACGCGGGCGTATTCGAGGAAGAGGAAGAACGGGTGCTCGCGTCGCTGTTGCGTCATTGCGATCGCGTGAAGTTTGCCCAGTATCGGCCTACATCGGAGGAGATGCGGACCAGTTTTACGCAGGTGACGGATTTCGTCGAAGGCACCATCCCCGAGCGCGCCGGTTGGATTGAAAAAGTACAGTTCGACGTTTTCGGTACCATGAAGGGTTGAAGGCCGCCTGCCATATAACCCGACGAGGTGAAAGCCTCACCTTGAGCACGTTCAAAGGTCTTTCTTCGCCTTTCGACCTATTTGATTAACAAGATCGATTACCACTATTTTGACTTGATCGGCGATTATCTTGTCTCCCCCCGATGGCGTTCCAAAGGGGTCTCCAAACGCCTTCATTAATGGACCTATTTTTTTCCCTCTTACCTTTCCAAAAAAGACGTACGTTTCTTTGCCGCTTTTAATGGATAAATTCATCCCACCGCTACAACTCGCTTGCGGCAAAACAAAACTAGTGCGTTCACATTTAACATCGAAACTGATCAACTTGATCGACGACACGTTTCGTCCAGTTGGCAAAACTTTTATGATCTCGGCAGCCAAAAATTCAGATACAGGCACAACATGATAGTAGTCGCCCGTTGGATATTTAACCTTGGCGCCATCAAATGACGCGCCATCCAGCTTGTTGAAATAGGGGTTTTGGATTACCCACATCATTCTCTCAACTGGGGGGGCTGGAAGAACTGCGGGCGCACTTGCACAACCAGCCAACATCAACACGGCAAGCAATATTGGTCTCAAGTCACCCATCATGCGGGCGGGGGGCATCACTTCGAAATTTTTTGCTCTTACCATTTGGTCAATTAAATTTTGGGAAATCATAATTGGTGCAGTCGTAGGCGAAAATATTGTTGATCACACCGCGAAAGCACTGCACCACCGAGCCATCCTTCATGTAGTACCGCCACTCGGCACGAGTACCGTCTCCCTGGGGGTTAATTAGCCAGCGTTCAGCTTCTTTGGAGAGCTTTTTGTGATTCTCATCAGCATATTTCATCATTTCCGCGTTGGCATCGAACCGGGCTTCATGGCGCCGGTTACCACAATCAGGTCACTCGGCATAAGCCCGCCCAAGAATCGGTCCAGGTCGTTGATCCCGGTGGAAAGGCCAACCGTAGTTGCGGCGCTGGCGGCGCGTTCGATTTCGTGGATTGTCGGCCCGATGATTTCAGCCACGGCGACGAGCCCGCCCTTGCCGGCGTCGGCATCTAGGACCGTCGCCAAGGCGGCTTCGTGCTGTTCAAGGATGGCGTCGGTTTCCTGTTCGGCGCCATAGGCCAGGTCCGCCGTTTCCGTGCATGATGAAATTAGTTCCCGGCGGCGCCAAAGGTCGTAAACCAGGCGCCCGTATTCCTTGGCGTTGATCGCCGTTACCGCCGAGGCCGCCAGGTCCGCCAGATACGCCGGGCCGCCAATGTCGGCCAGGGCGTCGTTGGTTTCAAAGAACCGCCTCAACGTCACCGGATCGGCAATGTCTCCGCGTCCGGTCAAGTCCAGGATCGCTTGGAAAATCAGCCCGTGCGGCTCGTATGAGAAATGTTCGGGTTTAAGGAACGCGGCCACGGCCTCGATTATCGAAGTCCCGGCCTCGATAAAAATTCCGCCGAGTAGCGATTTCTCCGCCTCGATATTATGGGGCAGGGTTCGCAGCATCGGCCCGTCCTTGCCGTGGATCGGGGTGACGTTATCCATCACGCGGCCCTTTCGATGTCGCCGGGCGCCGATGTCGATGCACGGTTATATTGCCGACGCCACGCCTTGAAGGTGTCCGGCAAGGCGGCGAGTGCGGCCCGGCCTTCGGGTGTTGGCTCTACGCCCTTTTCACGTAGGACACGGCGCAATATCCGTTTTTCGGTAGCAACAAAGGCGACGGGCTGCCACTCGCGCTGTCCACGCCTAATTCTGGCCCTCATGCATCCATTGAAGGTTGTCGGCGCCAAGCGCCCAACCAGGGCAGATATGAAATAGAATCCGGTCGCCCATTACGCGGCCTCGGCTCGGCGCTTCGCGGCAATGCGTTCCACAACCTTGTCAGCGACGACGCCGACGGGTTGCCAGTCGCCGTCCAGTGGCGACCAATGCCGGCGAATGATCGGCCCGGGCCTGTCGTTGGGCGGTGGACGCCAAATCAACAAGGGCGCGTTCGGGGCAGTCATGACCACCTCTGGCGGTAAAGCCAAGGCGCAACGACGGAGCATTCGGTGGCGAACTTGGACGCAGCGCCGAGGCCGTTTACACCGGGTTGTTGGTGAAAGAACCGGCGAGCAGCGAAGGCGGGAAAGTCAGGATTGTCGAACTCATGCGGGAGCGCGGCGGCAAGGTGGTTGATTTTCGGGGAATCTAGGTTTAGATAAGTCATTGCTTGTTCCTTTTCTGGGGTTCAGGCGCAACTGAGAATTTGAACGCCGCCGGTCCGTCGCTGGCGGCGTTCTCGTTCATGAGTTTGGGGATCATGCAGCGGCTTGGGCCGGCGCGTAGTTAACCCGAGGACGGCTGGATTCCCATTCTTCAATCTCGGATTCGTAAAATCCGATCCCGCCCTGGACTTCGACAGGCGCCGGAAACTTGCCGGCCTTTACCCATCGGTAAACGGTGGTACGATCCTTGCCGACCCGTTCAAGGACGGCCTTATGAGTAAGAATTTTCGACATGTAAATTCTCCGTGGCTATGTTGCGCTACGAAGATTTTGGTTGAAATGGGGCGTGAAGTCTTTCCCCCAACCCCTGCCTTTTTTCGGGGGGTTGGGATTTTAGGAACGCCGGGCGTTCGTC
>JADFNT010000305.1 GCA_022563215.1 Pseudomonadota bacterium | reverse complement strand
GCCCAGGCGGCAATCACGGCGGCGAGCGAACCGGGGACGCGGTCTTTCGGGGCTTCGTTACGGCTCAGCTTGGCGATGAAGCTCTTGCGCGACACGCCCAGCAACACCGCCACGCCGAGGCCGTCATAAATATCGATCCGGTTCAAAATCTCCAGGTTGTGATCCACCGTCTTGCCGAAGCCGATACCGGGGTCGACGGCGATCCTATCGCGTCGGATGCCGGCCTTTTCGCATGCTTCGACGCGGGCCTTGAGAGTGGCGAACACGTCTTCGGCGGCGTTTTCGTATTGCGGCTCGTCCTGCATGGAGCCGGGTTCGCCCCGCATATGCATGAGCACCACCGCCACCCCCCTATCGGCAACCAGGCCCAGGGAATCCCCGTCGCCGGTCAAGGCCGTGACGTCGTTGACGATTCCGGCGCCGGCGTCGATGGCCGCCGCCATGACCTCGGCCCGGCGCGTATCGATGGACACCAGGGCTCCCATTTCCGACAGCTCCTTGACCACCGGCACCACGCGGGCCCGTTCTTCCTCGGCACTGACCGGCTCGGCCCCCGGGCGGGTGGATTCGCCCCCGACATCGAGGATATCGGCGCCATCGTCGAGCATCGCCCGCCCACGCTTCAGCGCGTCACCGAGCGCCAGCGCCTCGCCGCCGTCGGAGAAACTGTCAGGAGTGACGTTGATAACACCGAACAGACGGGGTTTATCGAGCGAAAGTCCGGCGAACGATGGCGCCGCTTCGCTGCCGCTGTTCATCGAAAAATTCCCGGCCCGGTCAGGACTCGGGCTGGGGTTCCGGGTCCATCCCCGGGACGCCCTTGTCTTTCTTGGACTTCCCGGCCGACGGCACGGAGGACTTATAACCGCCTTCTCCGGGGGGGTTGTCTTCGGGCCGGACGATGGATTCCCCGCGAAGCAGGGCATTTACATCGTCGCCGGTAAGGGTCTCGTATTCCAGCAACGCCTTGGCGATGATTTCCAGTTCCTTGCGGTTCTTGGTCAAAATCGCGCGCGCCGTATTTTCCGCCTCGTCGATCAAATGCCTGACCTCTTCGTCGATCAGGGCCGCGGTCTGGTCGGAAACGTTCTTTTGCCGCGTCACCGAATGGCCGAGGAAGATTTCCTCCTCGTTGTCGGAGTAGCGCAGCCGCCCAAGCTTGTCGGAGAACCCGAACTCGGTGACCATGCGCCGGGCCCAACTGGTCGCCTGCTGGATGTCATTGCCAGCGCCGGTGGTGACGTTTTCCTTGCCGAACACCAGTTCTTCGGCGATGCGCCCGCCGTACATGACGGCAAGCTTGGATTCGAGTTCGAGCTTGGAATAGCTCAGCCGGTCGCGTTCCGGCAGGCTCATGGTGATACCCAGCGCCTGGCCGCGTGGAATGATCGTCACCTTGTGCAACGGGTCGTATTTCGGCACCTTCAGGCCGACAAGCGCATGGCCGGCTTCGTGATAGGCGGTGAGCTTCTTCTCGTCCTCGGTCATCACCATGGACCGGCGTTCGGCCCCCATCATCACCTTGTCCTTGGCGTCCTCGAATTCCTGCATGGTGACGACGCGCTTGCCGATCCGGGCCGCCAACAGTGCCGCCTCGTTAACCAAATTGGCCAGATCGGCGCCCGAGAACCCGGGTGTGCCGCGGGCGATAATCCGGGCGTCCACGTCGGGCGCCAGCGGAATATTGCGCATATGAACCTTGAGGATCTTTTCGCGGCCGAGGATATCCGGATTCGGCACCGTCACCTGGCGGTCGAAGCGCCCGGGGCGAAGCAACGCCGGGTCGAGCACGTCGGGCCGGTTGGTGGCGGCGATCAGGATCACGCCTTCGTTGGTTTCGAAGCCGTCCATTTCGACCAGAAGCTGGTTCAGGGTCTGCTCGCGTTCGTCGTTGCCGCCGCCGAGCCCGGCGCCGCGGTGGCGGCCGACGGCGTCGATTTCGTCGATGAAGATGATGCACGGCGCGTTCTTCTTGCCCTGTTCGAACATGTCGCGGACGCGGGACGCACCGACGCCGACGAACATTTCAACGAAGTCGGAACCGGAAATGGTGAAGAACGGCACGTTGGCTTCGCCGGCGATGGCGCGGGCCAACAGGGTCTTGCCGGTGCCCGGCGGCCCGACCAGCAGGCACCCCTTGGGGAGCTTGCCGCCGAGGCGCTGGAATTTATGCGGGTCCTTGAGGAAATCGACGATTTCTTCAAGCTCCTGCTTGGCTTCGTCGACTCCGGCAACGTCTTCGAACGTCACCCGGTTGGAGTTTTCGGTCAACAGCCGGGCCTTTGACTTGCCGAAGCCCATGGCCTTGCCGCCGCCGGACTGCATCTGGCGCATGAAGAATATCCACACCCCGATCAGCAACAGCATCGGGAACCAGGAAATGAGGATCGAGAACAACGTCGGCGAATCGTCATCGTAGGGAAGCGCGCTGATGCGTACCCCATACTTGGTCAGGATCGGCACCAGATTGGCGTTTTCCGGGGCATAGGTGGAAAAGTTGCGTCCGTCACGGTAATGACCGGTGATGCCGGACCCCTGAAGGGTGACATCGCGGATGTCACCGGCTTCGACGGAGGTCAGGAAGTCGGAAAACGCCAACGGCAATTCTTGGCTGCGCTGGGTCGTCCCCTGAAAGAGGTTGAACAAGGCAAACACCAAAAGCGCGATGACCAGCCACAGCGCCATATTTCGACTGAAGTTCAAGTTTCACTCCTCCTGGGGGCGCCAAAAAACGCGGCGGTGTCACGCCTGTCCGCCGTTTTCGCCCTAATGAGATAGTATGTCAGGTCCGGAACGCAAGAAAAACCCCACACTTGACAGGGCTTGGGGCGGACAAAACCGGATTTCAGCTAATTTATGGCCCGATTCCGGACCCATCCCGGAAT
>JADFNT010000304.1 GCA_022563215.1 Pseudomonadota bacterium | reverse complement strand
CGTTGATCATCGAGGATTCCCATATCGACGAAGCGATGGCGATCATCGGCGCCGCCGCGGCCGAGCTTGCGGGGGAATCCTGACATGGCCGCGATAAGGCATTTCCTCGACCTTCACCGGCTCACGACGGAGACGCTCCGGGACATCCTCGATCTCGCCGGGAGGCTCAAAGCCGCCCACGCCGAAGGCAAGGCCGCCGATCTTTTCGCCGGCAAGACGCTGGTGATGATTTTCGAGAAGCCCTCGACCCGGACCCGGGTGTCGTTTCAGGTCGCCATGCAGCAACTGGGCGGCCAAGTGGTGGTGATGAGCGAGGGCGAATCCCAGCTCGGCCGCGGCGAAACCATCGCCGATACCGCCCGCGTGCTGTCGCGTTATGCCGACGCCATCATGATCCGCACCGACGATCCCCAAAAGCTCGACGATCTGGAGGCCCACGCCACGGTGCCGGTGATCAACGGTCTGACCGATTTCTCGCATCCCTGTCAGGTCATGGCCGACGTGATGACGTTCGAGGAACACCGCGGCCCCATCGAAGGCCGGGTGGTGGCCTGGTCCGGCGACGGCAACAACGTCGCCAATAGCTGGATTCACGCCGCCGGGCGTTTCGGGTTCACGTTGCGGCTCGCCTGCCCTAAGGGCCTCAGGCCCGAAGACGCGGTGATGAACTGGGCCGAAGGCGAAGGCGCCGACGTCATCATCACCGACACCGCCGAAGAGGCCATTACCGGCGCCGATCTTGTGGTCGCCGATACCTGGGTGTCCATGGGGGTGTCCATGGGCGACGAGGAAGCCGACGCCAGGCGAAAATTGCTGCAACCCTTCCGGGTCGACGGGGACCTGATGGCCAAGGCCAAGCCGGATGCGCTATTCATGCATTGCCTGCCGGCGCACCGGGGCGAGGAAGTCACCGACGAGGTCATGGACGGCCCCCATTCGGTGGTCTGGGACGAAGCCGAAAACCGGCTGCACGCACAAAAAGGCATCCTGGCCTGGTGTTTAGGGTAGAATCGTCCGATGAGCCGATTCCCTGGATCCTTCGCCCTAATCGTCCTGCCTGTGTTGGCGCTGGGATTGGCGGCCTGCGAGACGCCGATGGTGGAGCAACGCCTGCCCGAGTTGACGTTCGCCCATCTCAAGCCGATCAAGCTCAACGTCGCCACCATCGAGGTCGTTTCCCAGTACCGCCCGCCCCTGAAGCCGCCCAACGTCGAACACCTGTTTCCGACGCCGCCCCTGAAGGCGCTTCGCCGATGGGCGGGGGACCGGCTCAAGGCGGTGGGCAAGTCGGGATCGGCGCGGCTGGTCATCCATAAGGCCAGCGCCGTCGAGACGAAGCTGGCGAAAAAAACCGGCTTCACGGCCGCGTTCACCAAACAGCAGTCGTACCGTTATGACCTGGCCGTCGAGGCGACCCTTGAGATTTTCGCCGACGGCCGCCAAAGGGGCCGCGCTTCGGCCCACGCGACGCGTTTTTCGACCTTGCGCGAGGACGCCTCGATCTACAAGCGCCAACGGATATGGTTCGATTTGACCGAAGCCCTGGTCAGGGACTTCGACGTCGAAATGGAAAACAACATCCGCCGCCACCTGGGCGCCTGGATCAGGTAGGGTTATTTTAACCGCAAATTCGTCGTCGCAAATGAATCCATTTGCTCGGGATTTGCTTTACCCGCGCCAGAACGAGCGGCTGAACAGCACGATCACCGTAAACAGTTCCAGCCTTCCCAGCAGCATGCCGCCCGAAAGCAGCCACTTGGCTTCGTCGGAAAGGGATTGGAACGTTCCCGAAGGGCCGACGATGGGCCCCAGCGCCGGGCCGACGTTGGCGATGGAGGTCGCGGCGGCCGAGAAGGCGGTCAGGAAATCGAGCCCCAACAGGCCCAGCGCCAGCGCCAGCAGCGAAAACGACAGGAACCACATGAAGAAGAAGCTCAACACCGAAACGATGACTTCCTCGGATATAGGGCGGCGGTTGTAATAGGGGATGAAAACCCCGTGCGGCTGCAAAAGGTGATGAATCTGGGTGCGGGCGGCGGCGTAAAGCACCTGAAAGCGGAAGATCTTGATGCCGCAGGTGGTCGACCCGGCGCAGCCGCCGATGAACATGATGAAAAAGAAGATCGGCAGCGCGAAACTTCCCCACAGGCTGAAATCCGACGTCACATAGCCGGTGCCGGTGATGACGGAGACGATGTTGAAGGACGCGAGCCTGAGCGCCAGAATAGGCCCGACCCCGTTCTCAAGCCATAGCCAGCCGGCCGCCATGAGCACCGCCACGGCCACCGTCGACAGGAACCACTGGACCTGTGAATCCGAGAACAGGGCCCTGAAATTGCCCTGTAACGTCCTCAAGTACAGCAGAAACGGCAAGGCGCCGATGATCATGAAGACGGTGGCGATGGTGTCGATCCAGGCGCTGTCGAAATGCCCGATCGAGCCGTCGGAGGTGGAGAACCCGCCCGTGGCGATGGTGGTCATGGCATGGGCGAAGGACTCGAACCCGCTCATCCCGGCCAGCCAATAGGCGCCGGCGCAGGCCACCGTCAGCAAAAGATAGATGACGCCGATGGCGGTGGCGACCTGGGCCGCGCGGGGCAGCGCCTTTTCCGACTGATCGGAGCTTTCCATGCGGAACAGTTGCATGCCGCCGACCTTCAGGATCGGCAGCACGGCGATCGCCATGACGATGATGCCGATGCCGCCCAGCCATTGCAGCAGCGACCGCCACAGCAGGATCCCCGTGGTCAGGCCGTCGAGCCCGGTGATCACCGTCGACCCGGTGGTGGTGATTCCCGACATCGCCTCGAAAAAGGCGTCGGTGAAGCTGAGCCCCAATTGAGTATAAACGAACGGCAGAGCGGCGAAGAACGTCAACGTCAGCCAGC
>JADFNT010000303.1 GCA_022563215.1 Pseudomonadota bacterium | reverse complement strand
CCTGCATCAATTAACCACTTTAAATGATCGATGCCATAATAATTACCCGGATCCAAATAACTAAAAAAATATCTACCACCACGCAAACTACCGCAGCCCACGTCCAGGAAACGATGATGATGGAAACCGCCCCGGTGATGATGGTTGCGAAACGATTCAAGGTTTCCCCTCCAAGCCCACCGATCATAACACGGAATGGCCGGGAGCCTGTTTCAGGAGCAAGAGGTTAACAGAGAGAGTCCTGTAAAAGCCTTAATGACGGCTATTTTTTCCCGTCGGCCCATACCAAGGAACGGCGGCTTGCCAAGGATTTCGGCCAAAAGGGGGCGGACAGCGTTGCGCGCGCCTTGCCGAAAATCTTGGCAAGCCGTCCCTATGAGTCTTTATCACCGCTCCTTGGTATAAAATCAGCTAAGGCATGCCCTCGTCTGAAACAGGGCGTCGATCACCGGGCAATCGGGCACGTCGCCACGGTTACATTGTGAAACCATATCCTTCAACACCCGCTCCATCTTTTTGAGGTCGGCGATCTTCCGGTGCACGTCGTCCGCGTGATCCAGGGTCATCGTTTTCACTTCGTCGCAGGTGAAATCGTCCCCGTCTACCAGCATCAGCAAGTTGCGCACTTGGTCCAGGGTGAACCCCAGTTCCCGGCTCCGACGAATGAAGGTGAGCCGCTTTAGGTGTTCTTCCCGGTAAATCCGGTGTCCACCCTCCGTGCGAGGTGGCTTCGGCATTATGCCGATGCGCTCGTAGTAACGAATGGTTTCGATATTGCACCCCGTCTGTTTCGAGAGCGGTCCGATGGTCATTGTTTCCGTATGCGAATGTGTTTTTCCGGCCATGCAAAATTACCCCTTGAACCTGTACCAACTACAGGTCCCATACTATTCCCCAGAACTGGAAAAATGGAAAACGATTAAACGGAGTCACAAACCGATGAGCAATCAACGCGCCGATGAAATGGCGCAGAACCTGACCCGGAACGGTGGCCTGATGGACTACGGAACCGACAACCTGCATCTCCTTGTTCGGGTCGTGCGCCTATTGGCGAAAGGCCGTCCGGTGACGACGAAACAAGTGGACGATATCGTCGCCGAACTGGGGATCGATTCAGACGCATCGGAACAATTTCTGCGAACGGTGGCGGAACGTGATGATGACGACAACATCGTCGGCGCCCTGGGGTTGTCGCTGAAGCCCCATCCGCACCGCTTCACCGTCGGCGGCACGCGGATGACGGCTTGGTGCGCGCAGGACACGTTGTTCCTGCCGGTCATGCTGCAACAAACCGCCACCGTGGAGACCGAGTCTCCCCTCAGCAAGGAGAAGATTCGGATCACCGTCGGACCCAACGGAGTCAAGAACGCCAGCCCGGCTGGCGCCGTCATGTCCACGGTTGTCTTTGACCCGGATAGCACCGACTTGAATACGCCGACCGGGATTCAAATGAACTTCTGCCGCAACATCCATTTCTTCGCTTCCGGGGAAGAAGTCGAACAGTGGGCCGCCGGCAGGAGCGATATCGAAACCCTTTCCTTGGAGGAAGCCTTTGATCTCGGAAATCAAATGTGGCCCGAGGCCTTTTCATACGCAAGGGCTCTCTCCGAAGCGGGGTGACGAATTGACCCGGCACCCGGCCCCAGGTCGGCCGCGCCAGAGGTCCCGCCCCCGCCTAACTGAATGACGAAACGAGGAACCATCATGAGCGACAGCAACAAGAAACAAATGAAAACGGGAATCATCGGCACCGTGGTCGCGGCGCTTTGCTGTTTCACGCCGGTCCTCGTTGTCCTCTTTGGAGCGATTGGTCTTTCCGCTTGGCTCGGCTGGATTGACTACGTTCTGTTCCCGGCTCTGTTCGCCTCACTCGGTCTCGTCGCCCATGCCCTTTACTTGCGGGCTGGAAAGGTAGGCCCGCGGCCCAAGGGATTCATCCTGGCGGGGGTCGTTATTATAACGGCTCTCCTCTTCTGGCTCGAGTTCAGGTTCGCCCTGCGCATTTCCATTGCCGCCGCCGCCGCCGTCGCGGCCTATGCCTATTATCTACGCTCCGCGGCCGCCCGGCGCGTTAGCCCTTCGTCCTGAACATCTCGACGCAAACAGAAAATGGAATGAGAAAGTGACATCATCAGATACGGATAACCAATACGATCTTGCGGTGATTGGGGCCGGATCGGCGGGATTTTCCGCCGCCATCACGGGCGCGGAACTCGGCGCCAATGTCGCGCTGATCGGCCACGGCACCATCGGCGGCACCTGTGTCAACGTCGGCTGCGTGCCGTCGAAGAACCTGATCCGGGCGATGGAATCCCTGCACCACGCGAAGGCCGCCGGGCGGTTTTCCGGCATCCGCGGCGATGCGGAGATAACCGATTGGCGGGCCGTCATCGCCCAGAAAGACGAGATCGTTACCGGCCTCCGCCAGGGCAAATACATCGATGTCCTGGCGTCTTATAACAACATCGCCTACATCGAAGGGCCGGCGCATTTGGGTGCGGACGTTATCGCCGTCAACGGCGAAAAGCTGAAAGCCGGAAAGATCGTCATCACCACCGGGGCGTCGCCCGCCTTGCCGTCCATACCCGGTATCGAGGACGTTCCCTTTCTTACCAGCACGACGGCGCTCGAACTTGACCGGCTGCCGAAATCCCTAATGGTGATCGGCGGCGGCTACATCGGGGTCGAACTGGCCCAGATGTTTGCCCGTGCGGGCGTCAAGGTCACCATCGTCTGCCGCAGCCGTTTGTTGCCCCGTGCGGAACCCGAGATCAGCGATGCGCTTCAGGATTTCCTCTCCGGCGAGGAGGTGACCATCCTCCGGGGTGTGTCTTACCGGTCGATCCGGCGGACTAAAAACGGCGTCGCCCTTGACATCGCCTTCGATGGAAAGATTGA
>JADFNT010000302.1 GCA_022563215.1 Pseudomonadota bacterium | reverse complement strand
GATGGACGCGAGGCGGTGCAGTTCCTCCTTCGGGTCAAGTAATGCATCGAAGACCCGGCGCGCATCCTGTTGGAAATCTGACCGGAACCACCGGAGTTCCGGTGGCGAAAGGGGCCCCTGCCACAAGGACCCGGCGATGAACGCGGACCAATGCCGAAACAAGATGTGGATTGGGTTCAAATCTGCGTTCAACGGCGTTCATCGGCGGTTTCACCCAACCCAGTCGTACTTAAAAGGAGCAACGGAACGGCATGGAGCAAGTCGTCTGTCCCATCTGCGAAACGGATCGGGCCCGCTTTTGGGGGAGGGAATTCAAGGGGCACACCATCGTCAAATGCGCGCGTTGCGATTTGAGATTCGTCAGTCCCCGCCGCACGGCCGCAGAAAACGCGGAGATATACGACGACAAAAGCTATTTCGCCCGCATGGTCGACGACCAGCACGATCTGGAGCAGTTGGAAATTTATTTTCTGACCAATCTGAAAACCTTTCGCACCTTCCTGCGGTTTTGTAGCCAAGCGGATCCGAGGATTCTCGACGTGGGGACGGGCACCGGATTTTTGCTGATATTGGCCAAGATGATGGGATTCCACCATCTTGCCGGCGCGGACATCACCGACGTCAACCGGGAGCATCTGGAGAAATTCGGCATTCCCCTGCTGGCCGGTGACATCGTGGATATGCCGGCCGAACGGATCGCCGCCGAGGCGGGCCTGGAAGGGGAGGCGAAGAGGGCCAAGTTCTTCATGGTCGAGGATTCCGACCCCGGCCCCGGCCATCCCTTCGCCGACGAGAAACTGTCCCTTGTCCTGACCGTCTACCGGGCCAAGGACTTCGGCGACGCCATGGCCCAGGTCAAGGCGATCATGGACGTTTGCGGCCTCGGCCATTCCGTCGGCATCCACACCAAGGACCTGGACCACGCCCGCAAGCTGGCCGAGGACCTGAACGTGGTCCGTGTACTGGTCAATCAGGCCCACACCTTCGGCAACGGCGGCAGCTTCACCAACGGGCTCGAATTTACGCTCTCCATGGGCTGCGGCACCTGGGCCGGAAACTCGATCTCCGAGAACCTCAACTACCGCCACTTCATCAACATCACCCACCTGGTGACCGAAATTCCCGAGGACAAGCCCTCCGAAGAGGAACTCTTCGGCGGCCACTGGGACCGTTACGGAAAATGAATTTCGAGGAACACGCCGCCAAGCCGCTGTTGACGGCGGCCGGCATTGCCGTGCCCGAAAGCCGCCTCGCCCGGACGGCGGAGGAAGCGGCGGAGGCCGCCCAAGCCCTCGGCGCCGTCGTCGTCAAGGCCCAGGTGCCGGCCGGCAAGCGCGGCAAGGCCGGCGGCATCAAAACCGCCGAGTGCCCTGAAGAAGCTAAGGCGGCGGCGGAAAAAATCCTCGGCCTGGAGATCGCCGGCCATGCGGTCGAAAAGGTTTTGGTCGAGGAACGATCCGACATCAAGCGCGAGTTCTATGCCGCCGTCCTCAACGACCCGGCGACCAAGGGGCCGCTGGTGATGTTCTCGACCGAAGGCGGCATGGACATCGAGGACGTGGCGGCGGCGACGCCCGACAAGCTCAAGCAATCCGCCATCGACGTGCGCCGGGGCTTCGGCGCCGATGACGCGGCGGCGATGCTCGACGGGCTTGACCTCGGGGACTCGGCGGCGGCCATCGCCGATGTGCTGGTTAAACTTTATGACGCCTATAGGACCAACGACGCCGAGCTTCTGGAGATCAACCCGTTGGTGGTTACGGGTTCCGGCGGCGTCGTGGCGCTCGACTGCAAGTTCGTGTTGGACGATTCGGCGATCAAGCGCCACCGGGAACTGGCCGCGACCGGCACGCCCGACAAGCTGACGGAACGGGAAGCCCGGGGCGAGGAAGCGGGGATCAAGTACATCGAGCTCGACGGCGACGTCGGCGTCTTGGCCAACGGCGCCGGACTGACGATGACGACCATGGACGTGATCCGCCATCACGGCGGCCACCCGGCGAACTTCTGCGAGATCGGTGGCGAGGCTTACACCAAGGCCAAGACGGCGTTGGAGATGGTGCTCGACAAACCGGGCGTCAGGAGCCTGGTGGTCAACTTCTGCGGCGCGTTTGCGCGTTGCGAGGTGATGATGGAAGGGCTCTTGGAAGCCTGGGACGAGGTCAAGCCCGGGTTGCCCGTCTTCTTCTCCATCGCCGGCACCGGCGACCAGGAAGCGATCGAGATGCTTAAACGTAGGCTCGGCATGGACCCCCTCCCCGACATGGACGCGGCGTGCCAGGCCGCCGCCGAGGCAGCAAAAAAGGCGGCGATCGAGGCCGCGAAAGGCGGCGACTGATGCACATCGTGCGCAAGCAACACCGGGTCCTGGTCCACGGCATCACCGGCAAGCAGGGCACGTTCTGGACCGAGCGCATGCAGGCCTACGGCACCAAGATCGTGGGCGGGGTCAACCCGAGGAAGGCCGGGATCGAGCACTGCGGCGTGCCGGTCCATGGCTCGGCGGTGGAAGCCGCGGCCAACGGAGGCATCGACGCCACGGTGCTGTTCATCCCGCCCTTGGCCGTCAAGGCGGCGGTGCTCGACGCCGTCGAGGCGGGCGCCAAGACCATCGTCGCGCTGACCGAGCACGTGCCGATCCACGACGTCATGTATTTCCTGGCCGCCGCCCGCGAGGCCGAAACAACCGTCATCGGTCCCAACACCGCCGGCACGGTAACGGTAGGCGAATGCTTCCTCGGCTTCATGCCGGCGTTCAACGGGCGCATCTTCAAGAAAGGCGCCGTCGGCGTCATCTCGCGCTCGGGCAGCCTGGCGACGCTGATGTGCCAGAACGTCACCAGCGCCGGCTTCGGCATCAATGCCTTCATCGGCATCGGCGGCGACCCGATCATCGGC
>JADFNT010000301.1 GCA_022563215.1 Pseudomonadota bacterium | reverse complement strand
GAGGCGACAGGTGGAAATGAGCTGCCGTGGAGAAATGCGTCCTCAAATTGTTGGCGCGTTTCATCCTGACGGGCGGCTCATTTTCGTGTACAATCACCGCCATGACGTACCTGTTTGGCTTGTGTCTTCTGATTCTGGCCTTGTGGCTGGCATCCGAGATCGCGGGCCGGGACCTGTCGAGCCCGGCGCCCAAGGACCCCTATCGGCTGGACCGCTGGCGCAAGGGCGAAGGGGACCCGGACCAGTAACCCCGGTCGGTTAAGTCCGCTTCCGGCTAGGAGCGGAACCGGCCAGCCCCCACCTGGTCGGGACAAAACCGGCCTCATTTTTCGGGTCCCCGACAATTACCGGAACCGATTTCCCCTTTCACCCATCTTGGATACCAGCATATCCTACCTCGGGGTCGATGCGCGCGACAGTGGGGTACTGGGGACAGTCCAGAGATCTGCGACTCGGCAAATATTCCGCAGGGACACTCACGAAAAGAAAGACCGTCATGGAGAAAGCCCGATCCATGCTGGAACAGGGATACCAGCATCATCAAGAAGGCCGTCTTCGGCAGGCGGAGGAATTGTACCGGCGCGTCTTGCAGGCCGATCCGGACAACCCCGACGGACTAAATCTTCTTGCCGTCGTCGCCAACGAAACCGGCCGCGCCCAGGAGGCAATCGAGCTGATGGAAAAGGCCGTCCGCGCATCGCCTGGAAATCCGGAATTCTCCAACAATCTCGGACAGCTATACAAAAACAGCGGACAAGTCGACGCGGCGATCGAGGCCTACCGCGCGGCGCTAAACGCCGACCCGGATTTCGCCGATGCGCACAACAACCTCGGTTACGCGCTCGCCATGACCGAGCGGCTGGAGGACGCCATCGGCCATTACCGGAGGGTGCTGGAAATCGATCCCAACAACGTTCGCGCTCATTACAACCTCGCGACCACGCTGTCCAAGCAAGGAAATCTGCCGGCGGCGATCGAGGGCTTGCGGACCGTTGTCGGGATCGCCCCCGACCATACCGACGCCTACAACAACCTGGGTATTGCGCTCAAAGAACTGGGGAAGCTGGATGAGGCCGTGGCCTGCTATCACAAGGCCCTCGTCTTCAAGCCCGATTTCTCCGGGGCCCATAACAACCTTGGCAACGCGTTCAAAGAACAAGGGAAGCTGGATGAGGCCGTGGCAAGCTATCACAATGCCCTCGCCATCAAACCCGATTTCGCCGAGGCGCATAATAACCTTGGCACGGCGCTCCAGGACTTAGGCGAGCTGGATGAGGCCGTCGCTAGTTACCACAAAGCCCTCGCCATCATGCCCGATTACCCCGAGGCCCATCATAATTTGGGCCTGGCGCTGTTGTTGCAGGGAAACTTACGCGAAGGCTGGGCCGAATACGAATGGCGGCTGCGGTCCGAGGAAGGGACCCGGCAGCGGCCCTTCCCGCACCCCCCTTGGGCCGGCCAGCCGGTGGACGGCAAGACGGTGCTGGTGTGGGGCGAACAAGGCGTCGGCGACGAGGTCATGTTCGCCGGCATGGTGCCGGACCTGGTGGAAGCCGGGGCCACCGTCATCCTCGAGGCCGATCCCCGGCTGGTGCCGTTGTTCCGGCGCTCCTTCGCCGCTATCGAGTGCATCGGCAAGGAGGACCCGCCGAGCGCCGAAACCCGGCGCCACGGCATCGACTTCCAGGCGCCGGGGGGCAACCTCGGGCGCTGGCTGCGCCCGGACTTGGAATCCTTCCCCGGCCGCCAATCCTATCTTGTCGCCGAGGAGGACCGGGCGGCCGCCCTGAAAGACCGCTACCGGGACGGAACCGATGACCGGTTGATCGGCATCGCCTGGATTTCCAATAACAAGCGCATCGGCAAGCAGAAATCGATGACGTTGAGGGAACTGGCGCCGCTGGCCGGTATTCCGGGGCTCCGGTTCATCGACCTTCAATACGGCGACACGGCGGAAGAAAGAGCCCAATTCGAGGACGAAACGGGCACTTCCATCATCGACGACGAAAACGTCGACCAGATGGCGGATCTCGACGCCTTCGCCGCCCAGGTGGCGGCCATGGATTTGGTCATTTCCGTTTCCAACACCACCGTGCATATCGCCGGCGCGTTGGGGGTGCCGGCGTGGGTGATGCTGAACACGGTGCCGCTGCCGTGCTGGGTGTTGGAGGGGGACGACAGCCCCTGGTATCCTTCGGTGCGGCTGTTCCGGCAATCGCAAGCCGGCGTTTGGGCGGACGTAATCGAACGCATCGGCGAAGCCCTCGCCGATCTGGCCGGGAGATCAAAGATTTGAGCGCAACCCTTGAGCAAGCCCTTGGCCACCTTCAATCTGGCCGTTTCCGGGAGGCGGAGGCCCTTTACCGGGAAATCCTAAAGGCCGAGCCTGAAAACGCCGACGCGCTCAACAACCTGGGCCAGGTCTATGAGTTCCTGGAGCGGACGGACGACGCGATCGACGCCTACCGCAAGGCCGTTGCCGCCGTCCCCGGTTTCGCCCCGGCGCTGGCCAACTTAGGCGACGCGCTTCTGAATAAGGGCGAGGCGGAAGAGGCCGTCGATTGCCTCGAGGGGGCGCTGAAAGACTTTGCCGACGACCCGGACGTGCTCGGCGGCCTGGGCAAGGCGCTGGTGTCAGTGGGAAGGCCAGACGAAGCGGTGGCCCATCTTCGCCGGGCCCGGGACATCGCGCCCAGGGATCCGGCGGTCCTTTGCAACCTGGGCACGGCGTTGCAGGCGAATGGCGATCTGCCCGAGGCCGAGGCCGCCTTCGAGGCCGCCGTGGCGCTCGACCCGGGTTTCGCCGAGGGCCATTACAACCTCGGCCTGGCGCGCCAGGAACAGGGACGGCTGGACGATTCAATAGCCGCCTACGGCCGGACCCTGGAAATCGACCCCGCCTATATCATGGCC
>JADFNT010000031.1 GCA_022563215.1 Pseudomonadota bacterium | reverse complement strand
ACCGGGCTCAGGAATTATCTTCGCACTTGGCATGACCATGCGCTTGGGCGCGCTCCAAGGAAACAGCGCTCCATTCCCATTCGATGGATTCTGGATGGGGGGCGTGCAGTTCGGACAACAGGTCCGCGGGTACGATGAAACCACGATCACCCCGTTCGGATACTTCGACGAAGTGTCAAACAACATCGCTGATATCAATCGGCTCGGAAGCGCATTTTTCTCAATGACCACTGAAATCGCGCTGCGTCTCGGCACCCAGATGTCTGCCTCGCTCTTCATGGATGCTGGAAACGTTTGGCGGACCGCCGCCGAGATCGATCCGAGCACACTCTTCAGGGGGGCAGGTATCGGCGTCCAGTTGGTCACACCGTTCGGCCCGATCGGGTTGGACTACGCTTATGGATTCGACAAAACGGTGCCCGGCTGGCAGCTGCACTTCCGGCTCGGAGGCGGTCTATAAATGGGAGCTGTGGAGACTATGCAACGCGTCATTCTGATTTCAGGTATCCTCGCCGTTCTCGGGGCCCCGGGGATCCAAGCGGCGGCTCAAAGCCCACTGAAGATCGGCTACATCAACTCTCAGGTGATCATCGCGGAGGACCCTGCTGCCAACGCCGCTCAGGAGCAGTTCCTTCGGGAGATGGTGCCTTTCCAAAGTGAACTCCGAGGCCTTGAGGAAGACATCGCCGACCTGATCGCCCGTTATCAGGCTCAGCAGATCACACTCACGGCCAACGCTCGTAGGACGCGCCAGGACGAAATCACTCAGAAGCAGCAGGCCTACCAAGAACGCATGGCTCAGATCGAGGCCGAAGCAGCCCGTCGCCAACAGGAGTTGGTGCAGCCCATCATGGAGCGGATCAACAATATCATTCAGGAAATCCGCAGCGATGGTTCCTATACGTTCATTTTCGATGTCGCGGGCGGCGGGCTGATCGCTTTGCTGGTGTTGATGCCGATTGCGGCGGTGTTATGTGTGATCAGCATTGTCTATGGTGGGTGGGTGGCCTATTCGCAGAATGACACCAAGTACGTGATCGGGTACTCCAGCTCCAGTCACATGGGCTACGTGTTCTTGGGCATGGCCGCCCTGACCTATGTCAGTTTGACCGGTGCGGTGCTCTACATGTTTGCGCACGCGATGGCCACCGGCCTGTTGTTTGCGCTGTTCGACGTGTCGATGTTGGGGAAGGGCTTCGCCTACGTGATCGGATTGGCCGTGTTCTGGGCCGGAGGGGCCGCCGTTTACCGCTACGGCGGCGTCATGATCCCGCTGTTGGCGCCGACCATAAGCTTCGCCGTCGGTTCCAGCCTCGGCATCGCCTACCTGGGCCGGCGGGACCGCCGGCAGAAGCATTTCATCCGCGGCGCCTTTTCCCATTACGTGTCGCCGGCCATCGTCGACCAGTTGGTCGAAAATCCGTCGCAGCTCGACATCGGCGGGGAACGCCGGGAACTGACCTACCTGTTTACCGATCTTGCGAATTTCACCTCGCTGACCGAGAGCACGGAACCCTCGGTGCTGGTGCCGCTGCTCAACGAATACCTGGATGGGCTGTGCGAGATTATGTTCAACCATGGCGCCACCATCGATAAAATAGTCGGCGACGCGGTGGTGGGCTTCTTCAACGCCCCCTTGGACCAGGCGAACCACCAAGCCCGCGCCGTCGCCACGGCGCTGGCGCTGGATGCCTTCGGCCAGGCGTTCGTCGCCAAACAGGCGGAGAAGGGGTTGGAAGTGGGAATCACCCGCATCGGCGTCCATTCCGGCCCCGCCATCATCGGCAATTTCGGCGGCGAGAGATTCTTCGACTACACCGCCCATGGCGACATGGTGAATACGGCGGCCCGGCTGGAAAGCGTCAACAAGCATCTCGGCACCCGCATCTGCATCAGTGGCGTTACGGCAAGGGCCTGCGCCAATGTTGCCTTCCGCCCCGTCGGCGCCTTGGTGTTGAAGGGAAAGACCGAAGGTCTGGAGGTCTTCGAGCCGCTTTCCGACGGGGACGCGGACTCGGCCGCCATGACGGCTTACCGGGAAGCCTTCGAATTGTTGCAAAATAACCATCCCGGCGCCCTTGAGGGGTTCCGCAAGGTCTTGGAACTGAACCCTTCCGATCCGCTGGCGAAATTCCACATCGGCCGCTTGGAAAAAGGCCAAACCGGTGCGACAATAGTGATGGAGGAGAAATGATGACCGTTCGATGGATTTCATCCTTTATCGGAATCTTGCTGATGACGGCGGCGTTTTCGGCCCAGGCGCAGCAGTGGGTCGTCATTGCCAGCGGCGCGCCCTCGTTGAAACCCGGTCAGGTCGTCAAGTCCGGCGCGGCCATCGAAATTCCCGCCGGCACCCGCGTCACTCTGGTTTCCGAGACCGGCAAGACGGTGATCCTGAAAGGCCCCTTCTCGGGTCCGGCGACAGCCGGCGGTCTGGGGGACGGCAAGGGTGGCGGCAAAGGCGCCGGTGACAAATTGATCGCCTCTCTTTCCGGGCTTCTTTCCGGCTCCGGCAAGGAAACCGGGTCCTTGGGCACCATGCGCGCCGTCGCACCGCCGAAACCGCCTTCCGACGCCTGGGTCATCAACACCGGCAAATCGGGCGATTTTTGCGTACAGGCCAAGGGGCCGGTGATGCTGTGGCGCGAAAAGGCGGGCAAGGCCCGGATTCTGACGCTCAAGAACCTCACCGACAAAAGCAAGTCGAAGGCCGAATGGCCGGCCGGAAGCGCCACCCTGGAATGGCCGTCCAAGGTGAACCTTACCGATGGCGCCCGGTATCTGCTCCGCATGAAGGGCTCGCGGGCGGCCCGGAAGTTTAAGCTACACCTGGTTCCCGGCGACCTGCCGTCGGATGCCCACCGGGCCGTGTGGATGGCCCGGAACGGGTGCGAAAAACAAGCCATGCGGTTGCTCGCCGGGCTCCGCTGATCGGCCCCCAACCCTGCCGAAACCGGCCCTGGATTCAACCAATCGTGCTTCGCCATACCGTGCATTGCTACGGCCTAGGCTTTCTGCCATTATCCGCCACCGAATCCGTATAAAAAACAAGTGAGTAAACCACTATGGGAACGTTTAGCATTTGGCATTGGCTGATCGTCTTGGCCGTTGTCTTGGTTCTGTTCGGCGGCGGCGGCAAGATTTCCCGGCTGATGGGCGATTTCGGCAAGGGCTTGAAATCCTTCAAGAAGGGCATGAAGGATGAGGAGGCCGAAACGGTGCCGGAAGAGGGGCAAAAGACCCTTAAATCGGAGCAGGCGAAGGAAGTTTCCGAACCGGAGCCGAAAAAGGACGAGGCTCAGCAAGGCTGACCGGGACGTCCTTTTGGGGCCTTCCGGGGCCCCGTCGGCCTTGAAACCGCGCCCCCGCCCCGCCAACCCGCCAACCCCGCCCTCTGCAGGGAGCTCTGATCCGCCATGTTCGACATCGGCTGGCAAGAACTTTTCATCCTTGCCGTTCTCGCCATCATCGTCATCGGTCCCAAGGACCTGCCCGGCGCCATCAGGATCATTACCAAATGGATCCGCAAGGCGCGGTCCATGGCGCGCGACTTTCAGGACGGCCTCGACGAGGTCGTCCGCGAGGCCGACCTGGATGATCTGAAAAAGGAACTGGACAGCCCCGGCGGCCTGGACATCGCCAAGAAGATCGGGGAGGCCGTCGATCCGACCGGCGAGATTGCCAAAGACATGGACCTGGACAAAGACCTGTACGACGAAATGAGCGGCGCCGTGGACGATTTGAAGAAAATCACCGACCCCGATTCAGGCCCCAGGGACTCCAAGGACGCGGACCCCAAGGACTCGGACCCCAAGGACTCGGAAAACGCCCCTAAGGACGCCGCCAAGGACTCGGAAAACGCCCCTAAGGACGCCGCTAAGGAATCGGAAAACGCCCCTAAGGACGCCGCCAAGGAATCGGAAAACGCCCCTAGGGACGCCCCCAATGACTCGGAGAACGCCGCCAAGGACGCCCGCAAGGACGATGACCCGGCGGAGGGGGAGGCCCAAAAGACATCCCGGAAGGCAAGCGGGTAGGCGGCCGTGGCCGACGCCGGACTTACCGAAAAAGCGATGCCGCTGCTCGATCATCTGATCGAGCTTCGCTCGCGCCTTCTGCATTCCCTGATCGCCATCGTGGTGCTGTTTTTCATCAGTTATTACTTCGCCCCGGAGCTTTACGACTTCCTGGTCGCGCCCCTGGCCGACGTGTTGGAGGAAATGGGCGGCCAGCGCCGGCTGATCTTCACCGCCCTTCACGAGGCCTTCTTCACCTATATCAAGGTCGCCTTTTTCGCCGCCCTGTTCCTGTCCTTCCCGTTCATCGCCATCCAGGTGTGGATGTTCATCGCGCCGGGCCTTTACAAGACTGAAAAACGCGCCTTCGCGCCGTTTCTGATCGCCACGCCGATCCTGTTCTTCGCCGGCGGCGCGCTGGTCTACTACTTCATCTTCCCGCTGGCGTGGAAGTTCTTCCTCAGCTTCGAATCCGTCGGCGGCGAAGGCGCCCTGCCGATCCAGTTGGAGGCCAAGGTCGATCAATACCTGTCGCTGGTGATGCGGCTGATCTTCGCCTTCGGGTTATGCTTCGAACTGCCGGTCGTGTTGACGCTGTTGGCCCGGGTCGGCATTGTCTCGTCTAAGGGCCTGAAGAAAAATCGCAAGTACGCCATCGTCTTGGCCTTCGTCGCCGCCGCCATCCTGACGCCGCCCGACATCATCAGCCAGATCGGTCTGGCGCTGCCGACCATGGTGCTCTATGAGATTTCCATCATCTGCGTGAGGATGGTGGAGAAAGCGCGCGGCGACGTCGAAGAGGAAGATGACGAGGACGAAGACGAAGACGACGAGGAAGAAGAAGGCCACCCGGACGACGATTTCCCCGATGATCCCCATGATCCCGACACCGTCGCGTCGCCCTAGGGGCCGAGGACGCCAACGCCCATGTTCGACATCAAGTGGATCCGCGACAACGCGCAAGAATTCGACCGTGGCATGGCGCGCCGGGGCCTGGACCCGCAATCGGCGGGCCTGATCGGACTCGACGAAAAGCGCCGCCAGTTGCAGACCGAGGCCCAGGAAATCCAGGCCGAGCGCAACAAGCTGTCGAAAGAGGTCGGCGCGCTCAAGGCCAAGGGCGAGGACGCGGGCGACCTGATCGCCAAGGTGTCCGAAACCAAGAACGCCGAGGCCGAGGCCGAAATTGAGGCCAAAGCGGCTGAGATCGTACTTGAAACCACAATGGCGGAACTTCCCAACCTGCCCGCCGCCGACGTCCCCGACGGCGCCGATGAGGCGGCGAACGAGGAAATCCGCACCTGGGGCGACAAGCCGGCATTCGACTTCACGCCCAAGGAGCACTTCGACATCGGCGAGGCGCTCGGCCTGATGGATTTCGAGACCGCGGCCAGGATGTCCGGGGCGCGCTTCGTGGTGCTGTCGGGGGCGCTGGCGCACATGGAGCGCGCGCTGGCCAATTTCATGCTCGACCTGCACACCGAAGAGCATGACCTGACCGAGGTCAACCCGCCGGCCCTGGTCAACGACGCCGCCCTCTTCGGCACCGGACAATTGCCGAAGTTCGGCGGCGACCTGTTCAGGACCGAGGACGGCCTGTGGCTGATCCCGACCGCCGAGGTGCCGCTGACCAACATCGTCGCCGGCACCATCGTCGAGGCCGATACCCTGCCCAGGCGCTATGCGGCGATGACCTGGTGCTTCAGATCGGAGGCCGGCGCCGCCGGCAAGGATACCCGCGGCATGATCCGCCAACACCAGTTCACCAAGGTCGAAATGGTCACCATCTCGACGCCCGAAACCTCATCGGAAGAGCTCGAACGAATGACTAATTGCGCCGAAGAAGTGCTGAAGCGGCTGAACCTTCCCTACAGGACGGTGGTACTTTCCACCGGCGACCTGGGTTTTGCGGCGCTAAAGACTTACGACATCGAGGTCTGGTTGCCGGGCCAGGACCGCTACCGCGAGATTTCAAGCTGCTCCAACTGCGGCGATTTCCAGGCCCGGCGCATGAACGCCCGGTTCAAGGAAAAGGGCGCAAAGCCCCAATTCGTCCATACCCTCAATGGTTCGGGACTGGCTATCGGGCGGACGCTGATCGCGATCCTCGAGAACTACCAGCAGGCCGACGGCTCCGTCGCCGTGCCCGACGCCCTTCGTCCCACCATGGGCGGGCTCGAAGCGATCTCCGCCGATGGCGCGTAATTCCGTCGATCTCAAAAAAGCGCGGGTGCTGGTTTCCAACGACGACGGCATCAACGCGCCGGGGCTGAAACTCCTGGAAAAAATCCTGTCGTCGCTGGTCCGCGAGGTCTGGGTGGCGGCGCCGGAAACCGAGCAGAGCGCTGCCAGCCATTCGCTGACGCTGCGCCGCCCGTTGCGCATCCGCAAGCTGTCGGAGCGCCACTTCGCCCTCGACGGCACGCCCACCGACTGCGTCCTCATGGGCATCAACGAGATCATGAAGGACTCGGCCCCGGACCTGGTGGTCTCGGGCGTCAATAGGGGCGGCAACCTGGGCGAGGACGTTACCTATTCGGGCACCGTCGCCGCGGCCATGGAAGGGACGCTTTTGGGCGTGCCGTCGGTGGCCCTTAGCCAGGTCTATGAAGACAACCATTCGGTCAAATGGGCGACGGCGGAAAAGTGGACGGCCAAGGTTTTGAAGCGGCTGACCGCCGAGCCCTGGCCCCCGGGCGTGCTGATGAACGTCAACTTTCCCGACGTCACGGCGGGCCGTGTCACCGGCATCGAGGTCACCCGCCAGGGCCGGCGCAAGATCGGCAGCGAACTGGTCCGGGGCACCGACCCCCGGGGCGAGCCCTATTACTGGATCGGCGCCCAGCGGCGCGAGGAAAAATACAGCCGGGGCATCGACCTCGAGGCGATCAGCCGCGGCGCCATCTCGATAACGCCGTTGACCATGGATCTGACCCACGGGCCGACCCTGAAAAAAATGAAAGCCAGGTTCAAATGAACCCGGCGTCGCAAATGGCCAAACTGATGCTGGAACTGCGCCAAGCCGGCATCACCGAGGTCGGCGTGCTGGAGGCCCTGGAGGCGACCCCGCGCGAGATGTTCCTGCCCGAGCAGTTCAAGGACCGGGCTTTTGAGAACGTCGCCCTGCCCATCGGCTTCCACCAGACGGTCAGCCAGCCTTCCGTCGTCGGGCTGATGACCCAGGCGCTTGAGGTCACCGACCGCATGAAGGTGCTGGAGATCGGCACCGGGTCGGGCTATCAGGCGGCGGTGTTGGCGCGGCTGTGCCGGCGGCTCTATACCATCGAACGCCATCCGCCGTTGCTGGAGCAGGCCGAGGACAGGCTGAAGCGCCTCGGCCTGGTCAACATCACCGCCTTGACCGGCGACGGCACCCTCGGGTGGCCGGAACAGGCGCCTTTCGAGCGCATCATGGTCACCGCGGCGGCCGCCGACGTGCCGGAAATCCTGCTCGGCCAGTTGGCCGAAGGCGGCATCATGGTGCTGCCCGTCGGCCTGGACGAGAAGGATCAGCACCTGATCCGCGTCCGGCGCACCGAAACCGGCGCCGAGACCGAGGATTTGGGCGCCACCCGATTCGTGCCGCTGATCGACGCCGGGGTCGAGGACTGAAGGCTGTCGGCCGCTTGGACAGGGGCTTTCCGGTACGCCGTTGATAGGGCGGGCGGGCATAAGCGATAATCCGCCCATGCCGCCGTTGATCCGACCGCGCCCTTTTTCGGGGCTGCTCATTGTGTTGGCCGCCTTGTCGATACTGGGCGGCTGCGGGTCCATCGAATGGCCGCCCCCGGGATCGGGTCCACGCGACATCAACACCCCGCCCCAGTCCTTCCCCGGTTCCGCCCCCGGCAGCATCCCCGCCAGCCCCGCCTTCGTCGGCGCCGGTGCCGTCGTCGCCGGGCGCGGCGATACGGTCTATGGGCTGTCGCGCCGCCACCGGGTGCCGGTTCGCGCCATTATCGAGGCCAACGGGCTCAGGCCCCCCTATCACCTGAAGGCCGGGCAGAAGGTCGTCCTGCCCCGGGGCCGCCGGCACACGGTCCGGCGCGGCGAAACGCTCTACGGGATCGCCCGGGAATACCGGGTCAACCCCTACGCCCTGGCCCGCGCCAACGGCCTCAGGCCGCCCTATCCGATCCAGGCCGGGCAACGGCTGGTCCTGCCGGGGAGGGCGGGCAAGACCATCCGCACCGCTTCGGCGCGTATCGTCCCTCGGGCCGCCCCCGTCACCACCTCCCGGCGGCCGTCGTTGAGCCAAAAGACCTCGCCGCCGCCTCCGGCTGTACCAAAACCGCCGCCGGCCAGCGGCAAGGGCTTCATCTGGCCGGTGAAGGGAAGGGTGGTTTCCGGTTTCGGGGCCAAGGCCGGGGGGTTGCGCAACGACGGCATCAACATCGCCGCCAGGCGCGGCGCACCGGTCAAGGCGGCGGAAAACGGCATCATCGCCTACGCCGGCAACGAGCTTCGCGGTTTCGGCAACCTGTTGCTGATCAAGCATTCCGGCGGCTGGGTGTCGGCCTATGCCCATACCGGGAAAATGCTGGTCAAGCGCGGCGACAGGGTCCGCAAGGGCCAGCAGATCGCCACGGTGGGATCGACGGGCAACGTCAAGAACCCGCAGCTTCATTTCGAACTGCGCCGCGGCAACCGCGTCCTCGACCCGCGGAAATACCTGCGCGGGGCGTAAGGGCGGGAAATGGCCGATACCGACCTACTTTCGCGTGCCCTCGATCACCACAAATCGGGCCGTCTCGAAGACGCCAAGGCCCTCTATTTGCGAATTCTGGACGAAAACCCCGATGACCCGGATGCCTTGAATTACCTCGGCGTCTTCGAATGCCAGCTGAGAAGGTTCGACCAGGCGGAAGAACTGATTAACCGTTCGCTTCGGATCAATCCGGACAACACCAAGGCCCACAACAACCTCGGCAACGTGCTGCGCTACCAGGGCCGCTTCGATCAGGCCGAGGCCGCCTTCCGCCGCGCTTATGAACTCGACCCCGATAACGCCGAAGCGCACTTCAACTGCGGCACCGTAATGCTGGAGCAGGGCAAGGCGCAAGAGGCCGCCGAGCGCATCCGCGAGGCCGTGGCCCTGGCCCCCGAGGACCCGCGCGCCCGCGGCCTGGTGTCCTCCGTGGCGTTGCTTGACGAACTGGGCATCGAGGACAAACGCCTCGGGGACGACCTGATCCATGTTTCCGCCTTCGACGGGATCGATACGTCGCCGCTTCGGCGCATCGCCTCGGTCCTGATCGTCCAACAGCCGGAAATCGAGGCGCTTATTACCCCCGAAGGCCGCGCCTTGAACGCCGACCAGCTTTCCGCCGTCATCAAGAACCGGCTTCTGACGCGCTGCATGGCCAAGGATTTTTTGGTCCATACCGCCCTTGAGAAGCTGTTGACGGGGGTACGGCGCCAATGCCTGGAAGGTCTTCTCGACGGTACGCTGACTGAGGTCGGAGGGGAGGCGCGTTCCGAGTTTCTCGCCGCCCTGGCCAATCAGTGCTTCCTCAACGAATACGTCTTCACTGAGACGCCGGAGGAGAAAAAATCCGCAGGCCACCTTGAGGAAAATATCGCCGCCGCCATCGACGCCGGCACCGCGCCCGACGCGCAAGCGATTTTCGTCCTCGCCGCCTACCGTCCACTGGCCGGGACGAGTTTCGGTCAAACCCTGGCGCGGCCGGAAGTTCATCAGGGATATCCCTTGTTGTCGGCGATCGTCCAACGCCAGGTCATCGAGCCGCTGATGGAACGGGAATTAGCCCCATCCCTTGCCCGGCTGACGCCTGTCGAGGACAGCGTTTCCAAGGACGTCCGCCAACAGTACGAGGAGAATCCCTATCCGCGCTGGCAACACCTGGACACCCGGGAACCGCTTCCCCTGGGCCTGCTGATGAAACGGCGGTTTCCGTTCCTCGGCATCGAGGAAGCCGATTATCCCGCCAACCCCGGCATTTTGGTCGCCGGCTCGGGAACCGGGCGCGAGCCGGTCATGCATGCCCGTGAATACCAGGGATCGTCCGTGTTGGCCGTCGATCTCAGCCTTGCCAGCCTGGCTTACGGCGCCCGAATGGCCTCGAAGATGGGCGTTGACAATATCGAGTTCGCGCAAGCCGACATTTTGGAACTGGGCGCTTTGGACAGGCGGTTCGATGTCATCTACAGCTCCGGCGTGCTCCATCACATGGCCGATCCGGTCGCCGGTTGGCGGGTGCTGACCGGATTGCTGACCGAACGCGGAGTGATGTATATCGGCCTTTATTCGGAACACGCCCGCCAAAGCGTCGCCGCCGCCCGGGACTTCATTGCCGCCGGCGGTTACCCGCCGACAGCGGAGGGCATACGCCGTTGCCGAGCCGATATCATGGCGCTGCCGGCCACGGACCCGGTGGCGGGAGTCATGAACACGGCCGATTTTTACGCCATGTCGCCGTGCCGGGACCTCATCTTCCATGTCCAGGAACACCGATTTAGCGTCCCCGCCATTGCCGAGGCGCTGAAGGCGCTGGAGCTTCGGTTCCTCGGTTTCGAAACCCGGTCCTCGGTGCTGGCCCGGTACCGAAAACAATATCCCGATGACGGGGCGCTCACCGACCTCGGAAACTGGTCGCGGATGGAAAGCGCCGATCCTTCGCTGTTTAGCGAGATGTATCAGTTTTGGGTGACCAAGGCCCAAGCCGGCGTAACGCCGGACGGGAATCGGACGGGGAGGTGATTCATGGCGACGGGACCAGGGCACGATCCGGTCCGCAGGGAATACGGGGCGCTTGCCTCAAAATACGACCGGAAATGGGCCGGTTATGTCGAGGCCACCATCCGCGAGACATTGCGCCGGATGCCGCTCGGCCCGGGGGACAGGATACTCGATGTCGCCTGTGGAACCGGGGCTTTGCTGCGGGCGGTCGCGGCCTCGGCCAAGGCCTCGGCCATCCGGGTGACCTTGGCCGGCGTCGACGCGACGCCGGAAATGCTGGAAGTCGCCAACGCACGGATAGGGTCATCGGCCGAATTGAAGCACGCGTCGGCGGAAAGCCTTCCGTTCGAGGATGAGGCCTTTGACACGGTGGTGACGACGAATGCCCTTCATTTTTTCCGCCAGCCCGAAAACGCCTTACGCGAAATGTGGCGGGTGACGAAACCCGGCGGCAGGGTCGTGGTCACCGACTGGT
>JADFNT010000300.1 GCA_022563215.1 Pseudomonadota bacterium | reverse complement strand
GCTGCGTATAAGTCTCTTCTTGAGCCGTCTCCCACGCATACCGCGGCGTCAATCGGGTCGACGTCAAGCATCCGGCCAAAACCGAAACGGCCGCTCCGAACGCCAGCGCGGCGCACATGTACTTAACAAAGCGAGGAACCCTTGTCAGCGTATATCTCATGGGTTATTCATCTCTCGCACGAACAAGCCGCCTTCGGGTATCTGACCCACCTCCAATTCGGACAGGCGCAACTTGGACTCGCGGCTGTCGATGGCCGCCAGCACGTTGCCTTTGGATATTTTGCTGCCTTCGGTGACTTCCAGGGACGTCACCCAGCCGGCGACGCGGCTCGAGATGATGATCAGGTCGGCGTCGATGCGTGAATCATAGGCGTAGACGAAATTGATCCGGTTATAAATCTCGCGGCCGCCGAAGATAAGGGCGGCGGCGGCGGCGACGCCGATCAACCCCAGCCGCAAAACATAATAAAGGCCGCGGCGGTTGAAGGATTGCCCTGCCGGGCTTGCCTGGAGGCCGTCATCAGCCTGGGCGCCGGCCTGGGTCAGCGCCGCTTTTGCTTTGTCAGCGGCCTGGCCGGGGGTTTTCTTGTTTTTCGAATCGGTGCCGTCGTCGGGGGGCATAGGAGGCGTTCCCTTCCCATGTGATGCCGAATTCCAGTTTTGTCAAAAGCCAGAAATTGGCGGTTCTCAGCGACTTCCGAACGATCCACCTTCGGATTGTATACATTCTAACAGGGTTTGCCCGGAAGGGAAATGGCGCGGAAAGTCCCTCTGTCAGGTGCCGGCCCCACCGCCGCCGATTTTCGGCTCCTCGCCCCGGATCAGGCGTTCGATGTTGGCGCGGTGGGTGAAAATCGACAGCAAAGTCAGGGCCCCGGCGGCCAGGGCCACCGGATAGGCGCCGATCCAGGCGGCATAGACGGGCGCCGCCGTCAGCGCCACCAGCGCCGCCAGGGACGAATAGCGGAAGATCACCGCCGTCAGCAGCCACGCCCCGCAGGCCACGGCGCCGACCGGGAACAACGATCCCAACAGCACGCCCATGGTCGCCGCCACCCCCTTGCCGCCCCTGAATTTCAGCCACAGCGGAAAGTTATGGCCGAGCACCGTGGCCAGGCCGGCGAAAAGCCCCGCATCCATGAGCCCGACGAAGCCCCAGTTCCTGGATACCACCAGCACCACCAGCGTCCCCTTGCCGACGTCGAGCAGCAGCGTTGCCGCCGCCAGCGCCTTGTTGCCGGTCCTGAGCACGTTGGTGGCGCCGATGTTGCCGGACCCGATCCGGCGGATGTCGCCCAACCCGGCCAGGCGCGTCAGCACCAGCCCGAAGGGAATGGAGCCGATCAGGTAGCCGGCGGCGATGGCGGCGAAAAGGGCGGGCGAGAAACCGGCAACGGGTCCGCTCAGGGGAAACATAAAAAAAATTCTCAGGCGTCCGGTTCGAAAACCGGGCGTCCGTCGATGACGGTCTTCAGCACCCGGCCCTGCACCGGCCGGCCGTCGAAGGGCGAGTTCTGGGCCTTGCCGATAAGCTTGTCGGCGTCGACTTTCCAGCCTTCGTCCGGGTCGAACAGGACCAGGTCCGCCGGCGCCCCTTTTTCAAGTTTCCCGGCCGGCAGCCCCATCAGCCCGGCCGGCGCCGAGGTCAACAGCTTCAGCACCTCCAAAAGGCTCAGGTGCCCGTTGTGGTGCAGTTCCAGAGACACCGCCAGCAGCGTATTGAGCCCGATGCCGCCGGGGGCGGCCTGGGCGAAGGGCAGGCGCTTCGATTCCTCGTCCCGGGGCGTGTGGTCCGAGGCGATGGCGTCGATGGTGCCGTCCGCCAAGCCCTCGACGACGGCCTGGCGGTCCTGTTCGGCGCGCAAGGGCGGCGACAACTTGGCGAAGGTCCGGTAATCGCCGATGGCGGTCTCGTTGAGGGCGAAGTAAGGCGGCGCGGTGTCGCAGGTGACGTTCAACCCGTCGGCCTTGGCCCGGCGCAGGGCGTCGATCGTTTCCGCCGTCGACACGTGGGCGATATGCAGCCGACCGCCGGTCAGGGAGGCCAGGCGCAAGTCGCGCTCGACCATAATCACTTCCGCCTCCTTGGGGATTCCGAACAAGCCCAGCCGGGTCGCCGTTTCGCCGGCGTTCATGACGCCATCGGCGGCGAGGCTCGGCTCTTCCGGGTGCTGGACGATCATCAGCCCGAAGGTCGAGGCGTAGCTCATCGCCCGGCTCATGGTCTGGGCGTCGGCGACGGCGCGTTCGCCGTCGGTAAAGGCGACGGCGCCGGCTTCGGCCAGCAGCCCCATCTCGGCCAGTTCCTTGCCCTCCAGGCCCTTGGTCACGGCGCCATGGGGATAGACCTTGGTCAGGCCCAGCTTGCGCGCGCGGCGGGCGACGAACTCGACCTCCGACATGTCGTCGATGACCAGTTCCGGGGTCGGCAGGCAGACCATCGACGTCACGCCACCCGAGACGGCGGCTTCCACCGTCGCCGCCAGGTCGCCGAGCTCGACCCGTATATCGACCAGTCCCGGGCCCAGGCACTTGCCATGGCAATCGACGATCCGGGCGCCTTTGGGCGCTTTCTTTTTCGTCACCCCCTTGCCGAAATCGGTAATGGCCTCGCCGTCGGTCAATACCCCGCCGGCCGCGTCCAGGTCCGTCGCCGGGTCGAGCAGCCGGGCGTTGACGTAGGCAACCTGGTCCGTGGAGACGTCGTTGCGGGGCGCCATCAGGCGTTGCCTCCGTTACGGGGATTGAGCGCCAGCAGCTCCAGCACCGCCATCCTGACGGCGACGCCCATTTCCACCTGTTCGCGGATGACGCTGCGCCCGACGTCGTCGGCGACGTCGGTGTCGATCTCGACGCCCCTGTTCATCGGCCCCGGGTGCATGATCAGCGCGTCTTCCTTGGCATTCGAGAGTTTCTCGTAATCGAGGCCGAAGAA
>JADFNT010000030.1 GCA_022563215.1 Pseudomonadota bacterium | reverse complement strand
GGTGAAAAAAAGGCCGTGGGGGTCGGGGGAAAAGGCCGGCGGCGGGGGTGGAAAGGGTTGCGGCGCGCCGATAAAGGGGGGCTATTCGCCCCGGACCTCCTCGACCATGTCGCTTAGCTGTTCGACGTCCATCACCAGCAGCATTTCCTTCTGCCGTTCGACGACGCCATGACGGGCCAAGTCGCTCAACACCCGGGCCACCGTCTCGCGGGTCGTCGATGCCCGGCTGGCGATGTCGCTATGCATGGGGATGGGCGAGATTTCCGCCTCGTTATCGCCTTTCAGGTGGTCCTTGGCCAGGCGCAACAAGTCCGCATGGACCCTGTTGTTGGCGGCCAGGGTGCTTAAATCCATGATCCGGTCGGTGGCGGTGCGGACGATCACCGTCAGCCTTCTGATCACCTTCATGGCGACGGAGGGATGCCTCTCAAGGAGGGCAAGGAACTGATCCTTGGGCAGGGAAGCGACCAGGCTGTCGGTGAGGGCCATGACGCTGGCCGAGCGGGGGCGCCCGTCGATGGCCGCCAGTTCGCCGAAATAATCGCCGTCGGTCAGATCGTCCAAGGTGATTTCGCGGCCGGACAGGGAATAATTGACGACCCTGATATCCCCTTCGACGATGAAAAAAACGTCTGAGGATTCGCTCTGGCGGTCGATGATCTGCTCGTGATCGCCATAGCGCTTGAAGCTCGCCGACTTCTCGATCTTTTTCAGTTCGGCGGGTTTCAGCCCCGACAGCAGGTCGATATCGGCCAAGTTTTCTGTTTCTTTTTTGGGCACGATGGTTTTCCCCGTCCCGTCCCCCTTCAATCCCCGGTGAACTTTATCCCCTTTCACACCCAAAGGCGAGAGGAAGGGGCATCCTCCGTCATTATCACCGCTCCTTGGTATTAAACACTGGGGAACTATACCACGGCGGCGTCGCCGCCCCGGCGCGGATCGCCGGCGCCGGTGAATTCTCCCGTCGGAGCATCGAAACGGGCGACATGGACGCCGCCGAAAAACAGGTTCCGTTCGTCCCACAGTTTGGTCTCGGGGAAACCGGCCTGAAGCCCGGCCTCGGCGTCCCCATCGAAGCCGCTTTCGATGTGCAGGAGCCCGCCCTCGAAATGGAGCCGGGGGGCGTCGACGGCGTCTTTCACCGGCAGGCCAAAATCGAGAAGGTTGACCAGGACCTGAAGGATCGCCGTGCGCAGCCGGTTCGACCCCCCCGACCCGAGCGCCGCCACCGAACCGCCGTCTTCGCCGATCACCAGCGACGGCGCCATCATCGAACAAAGGCGCGTATCGGTGGGCCATTGATGGAAGCCTAAGGGGTTGATGTCCTCCTCGCCGAGCATGTTGTTGATCATCATTCCGGTGCCGGGAACGATGTACCCGGCCCCTTCGCCGTTGGACAGGGTCAGCGAAGCGGCGTTGCCGGCGGCGTCGATGACGCTGACGTGGGTGGTGCCGCGCTCGGCCCGCGGCCGGCCCAGGATTTCCGCCCTGTAGGCGGCCAGAAACTTAGGTTCGAGAAGGATGTCGGCGGCGCCTTCGTCCAATTCGCCGAGGCCGCTTTCGACCCGGGCCCTGTTCGTCAACTCCATGACCCGGGCCAGACGCCGCAAAAGCTCCAGGGAGCCGAATCCCAACGCCTTGACGTCGATCTCCTTCAGCAATTCCAGGGCAAAGGCGACGAGGATGCCGCCCGTCGACGGCGGCGGGTTGGTATAGAGCCGGGCGCCCCGGTAATCGACCGTCAGGGGCTGGCGCTTTTCGACCCGGTAGCCTTCGAAGTCACTCCTTGCCAGGGCGCCGCCGCCGGCCTTGCAATCGTCGGCGATGCGCGCCGCGATGTCGCCCCGGTAGAACAGGGCTTCGCCTTCCCGGGCCAGTGCCTCAAGGGTGTCGGCGAAATCAGGGTTGGTCATGGTTTCGCCCTCGCGCTTGAGGTCTTCTGGGTTCTCGGCGCTGGCGAATATGGCGCGGCTGGCGGCGCTCGACAGATAGATCGGACCGACGACCTGAAACAGGTAGGCCTGCAGCCGGTTGACGGTGAACCCCTTTCGCGCCAGGGCCACCGCCGGCTCGACAAGGCGCGTCATCGGCAGGGTGCATAGCTCCCTGTGGACCCGAAACAGCCCCCTTGCCGTTCCCGGCGTCGCCATCGACGCCATGCCGATGTGGAATTCCTGGGTCACGGTGCCGAAATCGGCGACGATGGGGAAGAAATCGGGATCGGCGGCGCGGTGTTTCGGCGTCTGGGTAAAAAAATCGTAGACAACCGGGTCGGATGATCCCATCTCCGCCGGACGCGCCAACAGGAATCCGCCGCCGCCCAGGGACGACAACACCGGTTCGACCACGCACGAGGCAAAGATCGCCGCCAGCACCGCGTCGAAGGCGTTGCCGCCTTCGTCCAGAACGGCGGCGGCGGCTTTCACGGTTTCCGGGTGGCCGGCGGCGATGACGCCCTTGGTGGTCATGGCATTCCCTTGGGCATGGCCCGGCCATCGCAATCGACGCCGGCGGCGGCGATGGTTTCCTTGCCCGCCTTGCACTGGGCGTCGAACCTCAGCCCGGGAACGACCTTGGGCATGAGGCGGTCCATGGGGCGCCAATTGGTGCCCCGGTAGACGACACAGGGATAGCGGTTCAGGACTTGGGTTATATCTTCCGGCCCCCGCCAGCCGCGCAACACCAGCCGGCTCTGGTCCCACCAATGCTCGAGCCAATAGTCGTTGGCCGGGCGGATGGCCGCAAGCCGCTCCGAAAACCGCGACCCGGTGACGTAATCACCCAGCATCAGGGCGAAAGAAAGGCTCGATGACGCATACAGGTTGATCCGGGCGCAGCGGTCGAACCGCCCGTTGTCGATGGAAAGCGCCGCCTTGTGGTCCCGGCCCAGTTCCCGGCCGAGCTTGGAAACGCCGTATCCCTGCGCCGCCACCAAAACCGCCAGCAACACCGCCAATCCCGGGCCCAGAATCCGTGCCGCCCCCGGGCGGCCGGCCAGCATCCCGCCCGCCAGCCGCCACACCAGGACCACGGCCAGCGGGATCAGCACGAAGGACGGGATCATGTACATCGCGTTCGGCTGTTTGGCCACCAACAGCACCTGGGCCAATTGCGCCACCCAGATTCCGGCCAAAAGGCGGACCTCGCCCGCCGGCGTAGCGCCCCCGGCGTGCCGCCGGCGCCACGCCGCCGCCAGCACCACCAGCGACAGCACGAAGACGACATGGAAGGCCGGTCGTTTGAACATCTTGGCGACGCCCTCGGGATACCGGGCCCAATCGATGAAACCCGGCGCGCCGCCACCATAGGCGCCCGTTCCCTGGGACAACTTGGTGAAATAGCCGATCATGTCGACGTAGGACTCAGCGGCGGGCAAGGTGAACAGGATAAACGCCGCCGCCGCCGAGACGCCGTAGAGGACGAAGGCGCCAAGCCGCCCGCCTCGGCCCCCAAGCACGAACAAAGGCAACAGGAATACCGGCAGGGCGGTAATCTTGGTTGCCACCCCGAACCCGGCAATGACGCCGAAGGCGACGGCGAAGCGGTTGCGGCGGCGCTCTAGAAGGCCGGCATCGAGGCTCAACACCGAGACCGAGGCCAGCGCCACCGTGGTGACCAGCAACAGCGCCTCCGGCTTCACCAGATAGCTGTTCTTCAGCACCACCATCGAGATCACCGGCGCCAACTGCAAAAGCGCCGCCGCCGGGACGCCGAACGCCCGGTATCCTATCCGCCCCAGGACCACGAGGGCGGCTCCGTTGAGCACCACGAAGACGGTGCTGATGAGGCGGAGATGGACCTCGGGCTCGGCGAGGACGGCGTCGGTGATGGCGGCGGCACCGGTAAAAGGGCTGGCGATCTTGAGGATCAAGGCGCCCAACCACTGCACCGGCGTTCCCGGATGGTAAATGACGCCGGGCGCCGTCAGGTTGAGGACGTTGAGCGCGTCGAGAAGATAGAAGTAGGCCGGGTCCAGATTGTACCAAAGCCAGAACGGCCCCCCCGCCTCGCGCGCCCACAACGCCGCCGCCACATAGCAGAGCGGCAGCACAACAAGCGCCCCCCAAGCGCGAAGGTCCCGGTCCAAGGAAGGGGTGGCCTGATTCAGCACCCGCCCACCGCCATAAGGAGATGCGGCCGCTGGTCCATCAGCGCCGCTCAGCGACGGCGAGGACGTTCTTGCCGATCACAGGCTTGAAAAGACCTTCGATGGCCCGCGTCAACGGCACCCCCACGGTATCGTAGAGCTTGACCTGACGCCGGTTGAAGGTGGTGTTGCCCAGGAGCGTCATGACCAGCCACCAAGGCAGGATGCCGAGGACGTCCATGTAACGGATGTCGATGACCTCGAAGCCCGCGCGCCCGAGGAGCGCCGACAGGTCTTGGCGAAGGTAGCGGCGGTAATGGCCCACGGCTTCGTCCAGTTTCGAATACAGAAACGGCAACGCGGGAACGAAGACAGCCAGCTTACCGCCCTTTTCCAGGAGTTCCCGAATACCCGACAGGACGGCCGCGTCGTCCTTGATATGCTCGAGCACGTTTACCATGACGACGGTATTACACCTACCCCGGTGGCTCGCATCAAGATAGCTCTCGACACTCGTGTTGTGTATGAAAACGTCGTCACGCCCGCCGAACCGCTGATGAAGCACCGAAGAGAAATAGGCCGACGGTTCGACCAGGATGAGATCGTCGGACAGGGGCAGCAGGCGTTCGCTCAACGACCCTATGCCGGCCCCGATCTCGACGACCCGGCCGCCAACGTGAGGGCGAATCGTATCGGTGATCCAATCGTAGTAACGCGGCATCTCCGCGATGATTTCGAGTTCGCGGGCAAGAAATCTATCCATGGCGACCAACAGCCTGAAAATTGTCGAAGCAGGACCTGAGTTTCTCAAGACCGCTGAGATTCCCAAGACCGCCCTCTTCTACACATTCACGGCTGATATTCCAATAATGATGAAAACGGTGCCGATCAGGCGCAAATGGGTTTCCGGATCGGCGAGGACGGCGCCGGTGACGGCGTCGGCGCCCGGGGTGGCGGCCCGCGGCACCAGGGCGCCGAGCCAATCGACCGTCGTCCCGGACAACCGGAAAGCCGTGGTTTGTGGGTCTTCTAGAAAGATTGATTCCCCTAATCCTTCGGCCTGCGATAGACTGGAACATTGATCCCCGACATGGACGGCTTGCCGCCGGTGGAGGGGAACAATTCGGTTGGGGGGCCGTTTTTTTTGAAAGGGCTTGATCGTGAAACGTATTGGATTCCTCACCGCTTTCGCCATCGCCTTGACCGCGGCGACGGCGGCATTTGCCGACGGCCGGATAAGCGCGGTTTCCTTCCAGCCCCTCCCCCGAGGGTCGGCCCTGTTCGTCCGGCCGCTCGATAATTCCCACCTCAACCTGGTCCTGCAGAAGGATTTCGAGCGCGTCCTGAGGCAAAAGGGCTATACCGTGTCCAAGGACGCGGCCCTGATCCTTACCTTCGAAACCCGCGATACCGTCGGCTCCTGGTCCGGCGGCGGCCCCAACCGGCTTGTCGAGTTGAGCAACAACCCCGACCAAACGGGCATCGAAGCGCCGAGGGTCCGTCTCAACCTTTTCAATTCCGCCCGCGGCGGCCTGTTAAACCCCAACCGCAGGGAATTGACCCGGACGGTAACGCCAAGCAGTTTCCGCATCGACGTCACCATCGACGACAAATCGAACGGCAAGCGCCTGTGGCAGGGTTGGAGCAGTGCCGACATCGGCCCCGGCGACAACCGCAAAATGACCCGGAACATGATTCCGATTCTCGTCAACAGCCTGGGACAGACCGTGCGCCAGAAGTCGTTCCCGTTGCAATAATCGCCGCCGGCGACCCTTTCCGGATTCAAATTTCACCCTTTTTTTACTCACCGGCATGTCAACCGCTTCCTTCTTCTGGCCTCTTTCAACCCTTGATATTTCGATATTTCTAGAAATATCGTTGATATCAAGGAAACCTTGGGCTACACTATCCCCATGAACGAAGAAAATGCGGCTAAATGCCTAGCCGAGCTGGGCAGTCCGACCCGGCTGGCGGTATTCCGGCTGTTGGTCCGGGCCGGTCACGTCGGCATGGTGGTCGGCGACCTCCAGCGCCGCCTGCAAATCCCGGCCTCCACCCTGTCGCACCACATCGCCAGGCTGGTCTGGGTCGGGTTGGTGGAACAGCGCCGCCGGGGCCGGAGCCTTCATTGCTTTGCCCGAACCGAGGTGATGGACGGTTTGGTGACCTATCTGACCGCCGAATGCTGCGCCGGTTTCGACGACCAAATGACCGACCAGCCCGCGGCCTGAACACCCCAGGCCCGGCCCGGAGATGAGGACGTCGACCGATGAACCCTGAACCCCTCGACCATGTTCTAAGGCAGGACGCTTCGTCCGGCGGGCTGATGACGGCAAGGACCTGGGGCGGACATTTCCTGAAATTCTTTTCCCGCGTCGATGCCGTCCTATGGGCGATGATGGGGATTTACCTGGGCCTTTTCCTTCTCGCCCCAGCCCGGGTGCCGGAAAGTCTGAGCTTCGTCGGATCGGCGCTGATTACTATTTCTCCCTTTATACTGCTGTCCGTCGCCGTCGCCGCGGCGGCCCGGGCCACCGGGTCGGAAAAACTGATCGCCGGCGTTTTTTCCGGCCGCCCGGCCGTCATGATCGGCGCCGCCGCGTTGTTCGGGAGCCTGTCGCCTTTCTGTTCGTGCGGCGTCATTCCCATCGTCGCCGGACTGCTGGGCGCCGGCGTGCCGCTGGCCCCGGTGATGGCTTTTTGGATCTCCTCGCCATTGATGGACCCGGAAATGTTCATCCTCAGCGCCGCCGCCCTCGGGCTTCCCTTCACCTTGGCCAAGACCCTTGCCGCGTTCTCCATCGGGCTGATCGGCGGCTTCGGTACCTTGGGCGCGCAAAGGCTGGGCCTGTTCAAGGACCCGCTTTCCAGCGCCGTTAAAACCGCCTGCGGGCCGGCGGCAAAGTCCGAAGCCGCGGCCGAAGGGAACGCAGACGGGGTATTGTGGCCTTTCTGGCGCGAGCCCGAACGGCGCCGCCTGTTTACCGAAAGCCTTGGCGAAACCGGGTGGTTCCTGGGCAAGTGGCTGACGTTGGCGTTTGCCATCGAAAGCCTGATGGTCGCTTTCATTCCCCCCGGAATGATCGCTGAATGGCTCGGCAGCGGCGCCTGGTGGACGATCCCCGCTGCTGTCGTCGTCGGGATTCCGGCTTATCTCAACGGCTTTGCCGCCATCCCGCTGATGGCCGGCATGATCGATTTGGGCATGAACGAGGGCGCGGCTTTGGCTTTCATGATTGCCGGCGGCGTCACCAGCATACCGGCGGCGATGGCGGTTTACGCCCTCGTGCGGCGCCAGGTGTTCGCTTGGTACGTGGCGCTTTCCCTGACCGGATCGCTGGCCGCCGGGTTTTTGTATCAACTGGCCATTTCCGGTTGAAGCGCCCGCCGGGTCTGGCGCCGGGGGTGGCGTTCTGCTAGGTTGCGCAATCGGGGCCGTGGTGGCCGACCCACCACGGCCCTGTAATGCGTTAGTTAAGAATTTGGCTCTCATCCAGAGCGCATCCGACGATGACAGATTTTTCTGACAAGGCCTTATTGCCGGCCGGATTTTCCGATGTTCTGGCCCCCGACGCCGAATTCGAGGCGTCGGTGCTGAACCGGCTGTTGGCGTGTTTTTCCGGCCACGGCTATGACCGGGTCGAACCGCCCCTGATCGAGTTCGAAGACGGGCTTTTGACGGGCATCGGCGCCGGCTTGGCCGAACAGACCTTCCGGCTCATGGACCCCGAATCGCAACGGATGATGGCCGTGCGCGCCGATATCACCCCCCAGGTCGCCCGCATCGCCAAGGCCAGGCTGGCCAAGGCGCCGCGTCCGCTTAGACTCAGCTATGCCGGACAGGTGCTCAGGGTCCGGGGTTCTCAGCTCCGGCCCGAACGCCAGTTCATGCAAGTCGGCGCCGAACTGATCGGCGCCGCCGGACCCGCCGCCGACGCCGAAGTCATTGCCATGGCCGCCGGCGCGTTGACCGACCTTGGCGTCGCCGAGCTGTCCTGCGACCTCGGCCTGCCGGCGCTGGTGCCGGCCGTCAGCGGCGACGCCGACCCAAGCCTCCGGGCCAAGCTGCGCCAGGCCCTGGACCGCAAGGACGCCGCCGCCGTCGCCGGCCTCGGCGCTGAATTGGGCGAAGCCCTCACCCAAACCCTGGCGGCCATGCTGTCGGCCGCCGGCCCCGCCGCCGAGACTCTGGACGCCCTGGGCGGCCTTGGTTTGGAAGGCGATGCCGAAGACGGCCGCAAACGCCTGGCCGACGTGGTGGATCGTGTCCGGACCGCCCGTCCGGACCTGAAATTGACCATCGACCCGGTGGAAAACCGGGGCTTCGAATACCATACCGGCGTCACCTTCACGTTCTTCGCCAAGGGGGTTCGTGGCGAACTCGGCAACGGCGGGCGCTACGCCGCCAATGGCGACGACGGCAAGGGCGGGGAACCGGCAACCGGATTCACCTTGTTCATGGATACCGTGCTTCGCGCCCTGCCGGCGCCGGAATCGGCGTCCCGGGTGTTCCTGCCGGCCGGCACACCGGCGGAGGAAGCGGCGAAGCTCAGGGCCGAAGGCTGGATCGCCGTCGCCGGCCTTGAAGAGGGCGCCGACGCCGAAACCGAAGCCAAACGGCTGGCATGCAGCCACCTGCTGGACGGCGGCAAGATCAAAGAAATCGGCAAAAAGAAAAAGGGTTAGACCGTTATGGCCAACGTAGTCGTCATCGGGTCGCAATGGGGCGACGAAGGAAAGGGCAAGATCGTCGATTGGCTGTCCGAACGGGCCGACGTGGTGGTCCGCTTCCAGGGCGGCCACAACGCCGGGCACACCCTGGTCATCGACGGCACCACCTACAAGCTGAACTTGCTGCCGTCCGGCGTCGTCAGGCCGAAGAAGCTGTCGATCATCGGCAACGGCGTCGTTATCGACCCGTGGGCGCTGCTCGACGAAATGGAAACCGTCCGCCGCCTAGGAGTCGAGGTGACGCCCGAAAACGTCCGCATCGCCGAAAACGCGGTCCTGATCCTGCCTCTGCACGTTGAACTCGACCAGGCCCGGGAAAAAGCCCTGGGCAAAGGCAAAATCGGCACCACCGGACGCGGCATCGGCCCCGCCTATGAGGACAAGGTGGCCCGGCGCGCCATCCGCGTCGGCGACCTGGCCGATCCGGAAGTGCTGAGCGGCCGGATCGAGGGGTTGCTGCTGCACCACAACGCGCTCCGGCGCGGTCTCGGCGAACCCGAGATCGACGCCGCCGACCTGAAGGCGAAGCTTGAGGACGTGGCGCCGAAAATCCTGCCTTTTATCGGCGTCGTCTGGCAGGAGCTGGACACCGCCCGGCGCAACGGCAAACGCATCCTGTTCGAAGGCGCCCAGGGCACGATGTTGGACGTCGACCACGGCACCTATCCTTTCGTCACCTCGTCGAACACGGTGGCCGCCCAGGCCGCCGTCGGTTCGGGACAGGGCCCCGGCGTGATCGACTATGTGCTCGGCATTACCAAGGCTTATACTACCCGCGTCGGCGGCGGGCCGTTCCCGACCGAGCTGCAGGATGACATCGGCCGCCTGCTCGGCGAACGCGGCAAAGAATTCGGCACCGTCACCGGGCGGCCGCGCCGGTGCGGCTGGTTCGACGGTGTGCTGGTGCGCCAGGCGGTGAAGATCAACGGCATTAACGGCATCGCCTTGACCAAGCTCGACGTGCTCGACGGCATGGAAGAGCTCAAGGTCTGCACCGGCTACAGGATCGATGGCGAGGCGCTTGACCATTTGCCGGCTTCGACGGTTCGCCAGGCGAAGGTCGAGCCCGTTTTCGAGGTCATGGAAGGGTGGTCCCAAAGCACCCGGGGGGCCCGAACCTGGGCCGATCTGCCGGCAACGGCGGTCAAGTACATCCGCCGCATCGAAGAGATTATCGATGCTCCCGTGGCGCTTTTATCCACAAGCCCGGAGCGCGAGGACGTGATCCTGGTTCAGGACCCGTTTTCCGATTAAGGCATTGATTTAAGAGTCTTTTTTTGCCCCCTGTCGGGACTACGCCAGCACCTCGGAAATCATTCCCCAACCACAGGCTGAAAAACTTTTATTGTTTTTCAAAGCGTTGGCGTCTAATATCGCCCGACATAACCGGTATAGGGCGATAATTAAATTATTGTCCCCTAAACCGGGTGGGAATCGACATCATGGCAGAATCGCCACTTGAAGCCGAAGTCGGGGAGCAATCGCCTCTTCCCGATAAGGTCTTGGCTCCAGAAGCGGAAGCGCCCCCCGAAGCAGAGTCTCCCCCTCCCGCACCGACGACCGTGGGGCCGGTGTTGCTGCGCGACCGCTATCTGCTCGACTTCAACATACCGTTGACCGACATGGATACCCCGTCGGCCAAGGCCTACACGGTCGAGGACCGCCGGGATCTGGGACGGAAGCTGTTCGGGCTCGTCTGCACGCCCGGCCTGCCGACCCGCACCAACGCCATGAGCGCGCTCAAGGACGAGGTGCCCGATGGGCTTATGCCCCTGGTCGAATGGGACATCATTGACTGCCCGCTTTTGGGGCAACGTTCCATGATCGTCATTTACGAACGGCCGTTGGGGGGCCGTGTGCTGGACGCCATCAAGGCCGGCACCTTCAAATTCACAGAGTACGATTTTCCCCGCAGCATCATGGGCCCCCTGGTCGACGGCCTGAAGAACATCCACGCCTTAGATATCCCGCACCGGGAGATCCGTCCTGATAACGTTTTCTTCATGGACAAAGCCCAACAGGTGGTGGTGTTGGGCGATTGCGCGACGGTTCCGCCCGGCTTCGACCAGCCGCCGATGTTTGAGCCCATCGAGCGCTCCATGGCCCCGCCGGGCGGGCGCGGCCGCGGCGGCTTGCCCGACGACGTCTATGCCCTGGGCGTGACCTTTGTGGTGTTGATGCTGGGTTACAACCCGGTCGCCAACATCAGCGAAGAAAACTTGATCCAGATGAAAATAGTGCAAGGCAGTTATGCCGCCATTTGCGCCAATGCGCGTCTTCCCATTCCGTTGCTGGAACCGCTTCGCGGCATGCTCAACGACGCCGAAGAGGAACGGTGGGGTTTGGAGGAGTTGTCGGGCTGGCTAACGGGCCAGAAACAGTCATCCATCAAGCACGTCCCCATCGCCAAGTCGGATTTTCCTTATTCCTTTG
>JADFNT010000299.1 GCA_022563215.1 Pseudomonadota bacterium | reverse complement strand
TCGCCCAACGCCGAGGCGATGAGCTTGATGGTGCCGGCTTCGACGAACTTGTAGAGAATGGCGCCGACATAGCCGATATGCACATGGCCGCCGGTTACCGCCTTGATCACGGACGGCCCGCCCTTGCTCGGGACCAGCGCAAGTTTTACGCCTTCCTTTTTGCCAATGCGGATTAGGGCGTCGCGGTCATCGGCGCCGTGGAACATGGCGTTCAACGTCGAATTGTTGTTCTTTTTGGCCCAGGCGAAGGCGCCCTTGAGCGTCTTCCAGGGCGCGTCGCCCTTGGCGATAAAACCACTGGAGTTCAGCGCCAGGAGGGTCAGGTAATCAAAATCATCGAACGAGTAGGTCACCGGAGAGTTGTGCGGCTGATAGGTGTAGGCGGTCACCGCCGCGACGCCGATGGTGTATCCATCCGGCTTGGCCTTGCTAAGTTCGGTCGCCATTACGCTACCGTGGGATCCACCGGTCACGTTCTTGACGTTAACCGGTTGGCCCAGAATTTTACTGAACCTTTGCGCCAGTCCACGGGCAAGGCGGTCGATTTGCGCACCCGGCTGAACCATGGTCATGAACGTAATGGGGCGGCTCGGATACTCGGCGGCAACGGTGGGACCCGCGAGAGTTGCCGCCAGCAAGATACCGAGCCCAATCGTAAGCATCTTTCTCATCTTGTTTCCTCCATGTTATCGGATTTATTAGCCATTATTCGTCGTTATCGGCCCCCCTAAACTATTGAGCCACTTTATCATTGTGTTACCAGCACCGTATCAACCGGATAACAAATTCAGCAACGTCGTCTTGCCGCAACCCGACGGTCCGAGAACGGCCAGAAACTCTCCGGGCGTCACCTCGATGTCCAACCCCTCGAAAATGGGAAGAGCGTTACCGTAACTGAATTGCAAATCTTTTATCGAGAGGTTGTCACCCCCGACATGTTCAACGGGCTTTTTGGCCAAATCCCCCTCCAAAATGCATGTTCAACAGCCTACTCGAAGATTTATTTTTTGTCCGAGGGGCGCAACGAAAATAACAACAGGTCAAGGCGTGGAAATCTGTCAGGTAGACGACAATTGCCTGGAAACACCGATGGTATCCTGAAACCCACGATTGGGTGCTGATTACCACCCCTGCGGACGGCGAAAGTGACAAAGCGCCTACATCCGGAAACCGGGAGGGCCCGATTTACATGACCAAAAGAGTGTGATTAGCTTATCGATTGGAATTATGGGGAAATCAATGGAAAGCAGCCTGTCATCGGTAGCGCCTTTGGATTTCTTGGCCAAGTTGTCGGCAAAACACCGGGCGGAACTGAAGGCCATTGCGCGGCCGTGCTCGTTTGCAAAAAACAATCTCATTTTCGGCGCCGGTTCCCCTGGAAGAGACGTTTTCGTCCTCGTCGAGGGACGGGTGAAGATCTATCAGTTGTCAGACAGCGGGCGCAAAGTGATCCTGTGGTTCTGCTTTCCTGGCGAGTTGTTCGGCCTCGCTGAAATGGCCCATGTCCGGCCCCGGGAAGTCTTTGCCCAGGCCTGCACTGAATCCCATGTTCTCGTAGTGGACGAGAAGGAATTCAAGGGCTTCCTCGCCGCCCATTCCGGCGCCTCGATGCTGGTCATCGAGTTGCTCGCCACCCGTCTCCGGGTTGTCGGGGAAATGCTTCTCAACGTCAGTTCCGACAACGTGATGACGCGGCTGATCAAGCTGATCACCAGGCTGAATACCGTCTATGGAAAACGGCTTGAACACGAATCCTACCTGGACATCCACCTGACCCATCAGGATATGGCGGACATGATCGGCGCCAGCCGCCAGACGGTGACGATGACATTGGGGTTATTGCGCCGAAAAGGCGTTCTCCGGATCGAGAACCATCGTCTCCACATTCCCGACGTGGAGCTTCTCGAAACCATCACCACGGACCACCCATTGTCGCATGTCCAATAAACGCTTTCACATGCTTGGCGCTATCCGTTTGTGGACTTGTTGATGAAGGAAACCGAAACCGCCCATAAAGCCTGGGATGAAACCTGGAAATCCGAAGACGGGCGAGCCATCTGGCTCGATCCCGAACAGGAGGTTCGGGAACTCGCGGACAGACTTTTTGAATCAGGCGCGAGAAAAGTGCTCGATCTCGGTTGCGGGGTCGGCCGCCACGCCGCCTATTTCGCTTCCCGAGGCTATGAAACCTGGGCCTTGGATGGCAGCGAGACCGGTGTGGAACACGCCCGAAAGCTGGCCGAAAAAACAGGGCTTTCCATCGACTTCGAGGTCGGCTTGATGACCGACCTTCCCTACGGCGACGCCATGTTCGACTATGTCATTTCGTTCAACGTCATCTATCACGGCGATCAAAAGACCGTTGCCAAGGCTGTCTCTGAAATCCGCCGGACGCTCAAGCCCGGAGGAATCTACCAGGGCACCATGCTGTCGAAGCGCAACGGTTACTACGGCAAGGGGGTCGAGGTTTCCAAAGACACCTTCGTCTATGACCACGACGGCAGTGGTGACGAAGCCCATCCGCATTATTACTGCGATGCCCGCGAACTCGTTGAACTGTTCGAAGGCTTCGAGGTCAGCACCCTAAGGGATGTCAACCACGACCACCGGCGATCCGAACATTGGCACTGGCACTTGGCGGCGGAGCGACTGCCCTGATGCCCGGTTGCGCGATAAAAGAAGTGGTTTCCGTACAGCCCAATTTTGGAAAATTTCAGACTTCTAACTCTGTGGCTCTATATCCGCTCCTGGCTAAAAGCGGACATCGGTATCCGTCAGTGGGCGCATCCGGTTTCCGCCTAAGAGCGGACATCCGGGGACCGGTCAGGGGTGGGCTTTAGGCTTGACGGAACTCCGATAATGTTCTATATTTGTTCTTGATCCTTCGGCGCTGCCGGGGGCCGGTCTTTGACATTGTGAATAGGAAATCCAGGTCGTGG
>JADFNT010000298.1 GCA_022563215.1 Pseudomonadota bacterium | reverse complement strand
AGGAAATGGGGGCCTTGCCCGATATTCTGGTGGTTATCGACACCAATAAAGAGGCCATTGCCGTCGCCGAGGCCAACAAATTGAACATCCCCGTTGTCGGAATCATCGATTCCAACAGCAAACCCGAAGGAATCGACTTTCCGGTGCCGGGCAACGACGACGCCATCCGCGCCATTGACCTTTATTGCGAACTGATGGTCGGCGCCGTACTGGACGGCATCCAGCAGGAAGTGACTAGCGCCGGCAAGGATTTGGGTGAATCGCCCGAAGGCCCGGTGGAGAAACTGCCCAACGAGGTCAAAGAGCCGGTAAAGGCCCAAGCCAAGAAGTCTGAAGAGAAGGGGCAAAAGAAGGGAGAAGAAAAGGCCGAAGAGAAATCTGCAACAAAAGCCATAAAGCCAGTGGCGGCGAAAAAGGACAAGCCGGCGGACAAGCCGGCAGCCAAGAAGGAACCCGCCCCGGCGAAGAAAAAAGAACCCGCAAAAGCGAAAAAATCCGAACCCGAAAAAATGGCGAAAAAAGACCCGCCGGCGGCTAAGGGGGATGATGACGAAGGCGGAAAAAAGGCTGACGCCGACAAGGGAAAAGAAAAGGACAAGAAATAATTCCGGACCCGGAATCAGGATTTCTGATTAATTATTTATAAGTAATTTAAACGCCTTATAGGCGAATATTAACTAAGAGGTTTAAAATGACGGAAATCACCGCCGCCCTGGTCAAGAAGCTGCGCGAGGAGACCAGCGCCGGGATGATGGATTGCAAGAAGGCGCTCGTCGAAACCGATGGCGACCATGAGGCGGCGGTTGGCTGGCTTCGCACCAAGGGCCTGTCGGTGGCGGCCAAGAAGGCGGGCCGGATAGCTTCGGAAGGCTTGGTCGGGGTCTCCATCGACGGCGCCACCGGCGCTTTGGTCGAAGTCAACGCCGAAACCGATTTCGTTGCCCGCAACGATGAATTCCAGAAATTCGTCAAAACGACGGCCGGCCTGGCCCTCGAATCGGGCGGCGATCTGGACGCCCTGAAGGCCGCCGCCTACCCCGGAACCGAACGTACGGTCGAAGAACAATTGACCCATCTGATCGCCACCATCGGCGAGAACATGTCGTTGCGCCGGGTCCAGGTTATTGAGGTCAACCAAGGGATTATGGCGTCCTATGTGCACAATTCCCTGGGCCCCGGGCTGGGCAGAATCGCGGTGTTGACGGCCCTGGAATCGGAAGCCGATGCGACAACCCTGGAGGCCCTCGGCAAGCAGATTTCCATGCATGTGGCGGCAGTCAAGCCCTTGGCCGTTTCCCGCGACGGCCTGGACCCGGCGGCGGTCGAGCGTGAACGCGAAATCCTTGCCGAACAGGCGCGTGAAACCGGAAAGCCCGAAGAGATCATCGAAAAGATGCTCGAGGGCCGAATGCGCAAGTATTTTGAAGAAGTCTGCCTGCTCGATCAGACCTTCGTCATCGACGGCGAAACCAAGGTCGAAAATGTCCTGGAAAAGGCGTCCAAGGAATCAGGGGCGGCAATTTCCGTATCGGCGTTCGGTTTGTTCGTCCTCGGCCAAGGCATTGAAAAGAAGAAAGAGGATTTCGCCGCCGAAGTCGCGGCCGCCATCGGCAATTGAAAAGGGCGGCTGGAATTGTATCCGGACTCGACCTTTGGTGGGGGAGGGCGAGCTAATTGACGACCCCGTTGCGCCCTTTAAGCCATTGGCACGCAACGTTTAAAACGAACGGAACACGATCATGCCATCGACGCCAAAATACCGGCGCATCCTCTTGAAGCTCTCCGGAGAGGGCCTGATGGGGGACCGTCAATACGGCATCGACCCGGACACCATCGAACGGATATGCAATGAGATCAAAGGCGTCCATGACCAAGGCGTGCAAATCTGCTTGGTCATCGGCGCCGGCAACATCTTTCGCGGCGTATCGTCGGCGGCCAAGGGGGTTGAACGCACCAGCGCCGATTACATGGGCATGCTGGCGACCGTGATCAACGCCTTGGTGGTGCAAAGCACCCTTGAAAACTTAGGCGCGCCAACACGGGTGCAATCGGCCATCCCCATGGCCACCGTCTGCGAGCCCTATATCCGCCGCCGCGCCCTGCGCCACATGGAGAAGGGACGAATAGTGATCTTCGCGGCGGGGACCGGCAACCCGTTCTTCACCACCGATACGGCGGCGGCGTTGCGGGCCGTGGAAATGAATTGCGATGCCCTGCTAAAGGGAACGCAAGTGGACGGGGTCTATGATTCGGATCCCAATGAGAACAAAAAAGCCAAACGTTTCGACAAACTGACCTATCAAGAGGTTCTAACCCGGGATTTAAGGGTCATGGACGCCTCGGCCATCACCCTGGCGCGCGAGAACGAGGTTCCAATCCTGGTGTTTTCCATTCACAATCCGGGAGGTTTCGCCGAGGTGGTATTCGGCGAGGGCACCTATACGATTATTAACTGACGGATATTAACTGGCGGATTACGTATCCAGGGGGTTAGGTCGTGAGTACGGACATTGAGGCCATTAAAAAAGACGTTACCCGGCGGATGGAGGGCGCGGTGGATGTGCTGATCAAGGAATTCGGAGGTCTGCGCACCGGGCGCGCCAATATTAGCCTGTTGGAACCTTTAATGGTCGAGGCTTACGGATCGGAAATGCCAATGAATCAAGTCGGTACCGTCAGCGTGCCGGAACCGAGGATGTTGACCGTCCAGGTCTGGGACAAGGGCCTTGTGCAGGCGGTTGAAAAAGCCATCATGGATTCCGCGCTCGGCTTGAACCCATCCTCGGACGGGCAATTGGTCAGGGTTCCCATTCCAACATTGACCGAGGAACGCCGCGTTGAACTGGCCAAAGTCGCCGCCAAATACGCCGAAGATGCCCGTGTCGCGATTCGCAACGTCCGCCGCCATACCATGGACGACCTGAAAAGTTCCGAAAAAGAC
>JADFNT010000297.1 GCA_022563215.1 Pseudomonadota bacterium | reverse complement strand
CACCGATACGGATACCGCGACGTCGGACCGGGCCGTTTACAATGTTGAAAGCGGTATCGCGACGTTGACCGGATCGGTTAAGCTGGTACGTGGGCAAAACGTGTTAAGGGGTTGTAGCGCAGAGATAAATTTGAATGACGGAGTCAGTAAATTGTATAGTTGCCCAGCCACCGCCGCCGGTGCCGGAGAACGTGCCCGGGGGGTGTTGAGGCCGCAAAGGAAAAAGCAAAAAAAAGCCCAGCCGATAGCCGGGCCGAAAGTCCAAAAATAGCTTTACAGGAAACCGAGGGCAGGAAACCGATGGTTCCGATTTCATGACCGATGACATAAAAAAAACGCCACCCCCGCCCCGGCCCCCGGGACCGTCCCCCGGAACGTCTAAGGAGCGGGCGGAAGGAACGCTCCCCGCCGGAGCGCCCCCCGGAACGTCCCCCGGAACGCCCAAGGCGTCCCAGAAATCCGCCCCCGCATCCGCCCCCACAACCGCCCAGGCCGGTCCGCGCCTGGTCGCCCATAACCGGGGACTGTTGGCCAAGAACTTGGGCAAGCGGTTCAAGAAACGGCCTGTGGTCCGGGGCGTTACCATATCCCTGCAACGGGGCGAGGTGGTCGGTCTTCTCGGTCCCAACGGTGCCGGCAAGACGACCTGTTTCTACATGATCACTGGCCTGATGCCGCCGGATTACGGCACCATCATCCTCGACGGCGAGGACATCACGGACTTGCCCATGTACCGACGGGCGCGGCTCGGCATCGGGTACTTGCCCCAGGAAGCGTCGATCTTCAGGGGGCTCAGCGTCGAGAACAACATCCGCGCCGTCTTGGAAGTGGTGGAAAAAAACCGCGACCGCCGCGAAGCCATCCTGGAGGCGCTTTTGGCTGAGTTTTCCATCACCCATCTGCGCCGAACGCCGGCCCTGGCGCTATCGGGCGGGGAGCGCCGTCGGGTCGAAATCGCCCGCGCATTGGCGTCCAACCCCCATTTTGTGCTCCTGGACGAACCGTTTGCCGGCATTGATCCGATTGCCGTCGCCGACATTCGCGACCTGGTGGCGCACCTGAAGGACCGCGGCATAGGCGTGCTGATCACCGACCATAACGTCCGCGAGACGTTGGATGTCATCGATCGCGCCTACATTATTCATGAGGGCATGATGTTGATGGAAGGCGTGCCTTCCGACATCGTCGGCAACGAGGATGTCAGGCGGGTTTACCTGGGTGACCGGTTTAACCTTTAACCTTCATGAACGGGGTCGGGGCCGGCCATGGCGCTGACCCCTCGCCTCGAACTGCGCCAAAGCCAGTCGTTGGTCATGACGCCGCAACTGCAGCAGGCGATCAAGCTGTTGCAGCTCTCGAACCTGGAACTGGCCGAATACGTCGAACAGGAGCTCGAGAAAAACCCCATGCTCGAGCGTGACGAGGACGACCACCCCGACCAGGACGACGGCCCCTCCGAAAGCGCAGACTCCCCCAAAAGCGGCGACGAAAAGGAATCCCTGGAGTCCATCGATTTCGATGCCACCCAGCCGGCCGAGATCGAAGACGATGCCCGCGATGTCGATTACGACAACCTCTATTCCGACGATGGCCCCACCGATGGAGGGCTCGTAGCACCGCAATTCGCCGACGCCGGTCTCGGCGGCGGCGGTTTCGATACCCTGACGCCCGATTTGGAAGAAACCCTTTCGCAAAAAGCGTCGCTCCGCGATCACCTTAACGGCCAATTGACCATGGAACTGGACGATCCGGTGGACCGGCTGATCGGGTTGCACCTGATCGACATGCTGGACGAGGCAGGCTACATCTCCGGCGAACTGGGAACGGTGGCCGAGGTACTGGACTGCACCGTCGACCGGGTCGAGGCGACCCTGGCCAAGGTGCAACAGTTCGACCCCCCCGGCATCTTCGCCCGCAGCCTGTCCGAATGCCTAAGCCTGCAATTGGCGGATAAGGACCGGCTCGATCCGTGCATGAAGGCTTTTCTGGACAACCTGGAACTATTGGGCAAGCGGGACATCAAAGGCCTGGCCAAGGCCTGCGGCGCCGACGCCGAGAACGTGGCCGACATGATCGCCGAGATCAAGGCACTGAATCCCAAGCCGGCGCTCGCCTTCGATCACTCCATCGCCCAGCCGATCACGCCTGACGTGCTAATGCGCCCGGCGTCGGGCGGCGGCTGGATCATCGAACTGAATACGGATTCGCTGCCCAAGGTGCTGGTCAACAACCACTACTATGCCCATGTCAGCAGCCAGACGCGATCGAAAAAGGAAAAGAAGTACATCACAGAGCAGTTCCAGTCGGCGAACTGGCTGGTCAAGTCCTTGCATCAACGCGCCACCACCATCCTTAAGGTCGCCAGCGAACTGGTCCAGCAGCAGAGCGCCTTTTTCGCCAAGGGAGTGCAACACCTTATTCCCCTGGTGCTGCGCGATATCGCCGAGGCCATCGAGATGCACGAAAGCACGGTCAGCCGCGTGACGTCGAACAAATACATAGCGACGCCCCGGGGCATCTATGAACTCAAATATTTCTTCACGCCGGCGATCGCGGCCACCGGCGGCGGCGTCCTTTCCGCCGAATCGGTCCGCCACCGCATTAAGGCCCTAATCGACGAAGAAGAGCCGAAAAAAGTTCTCTCCGACGACAAAATCGTCGAAAACCTGAAATCGGAAGGAATCGAAATCGCCCGCCGCACAGTGGCCAAATATCGAGAATCCATGAGGATTCCGTCGTCCGTCCAGCGGCGCCGGGATAAATCGGCTCCTAGCTAAATTTTTGCTAAAAACAAGATAGAAAATCAAAAAAATCGGTAGTGTCTCAGTTTGAAAATAGTTGGGGTTGACACTTGGGCATGAAATCTTACCCCCTTAGGCTCAACCGAGCCTAGGGGGGTAAGATTTAGAAAGCGGCTTGGCGTATGAATTAAATTACCCCCACCCTCCT
>JADFNT010000296.1 GCA_022563215.1 Pseudomonadota bacterium | reverse complement strand
GCGCCGCCGAGCCGGACTGGGGCCTGTCCGCCGGCTGGGGCATGGCCCTGCTGGTCGCCATCGGCGGGGTCCTCGCCCTCGTCGGATGGGCCATGGCGCCGGTGCTTTTCGGGCTGGTGTTTCTTGGCGTCGCGGCGCACTTGGCGGGATACGGGAAATGGCAACTCTCGTTCAAGGGGTGGTCCGGCGCCGCCTGGGGGCTGATGGCCGTCGTCGCCGTGGTCATGCTGGCGCGGTATTCGGTCGTCGTCTCGTTCAAGGAGATCAACTGCCCCGACGACGAGGTCGCCTATTTCACCTTCGTCTCCCGGCTGCTGCAGACCGGCACCATCCTGGAACCCTACAGCCTCCGGCGGTTGACCACCTTCGGCGGGCACGCCTTCCTTCAGTCCCTGGTCATCATGGCCGGCACGGAAGAAAACGCCTTCCTGCTCGACCGGGGAATCGGGACGCTGGTGGCGATGGGGCTGGTGGCCGGGTTCTTCCGCGGGGCGAAGACCAACCCGGCGCTGCCCTATATCGTCGCCATGGTGCTGACGGTCTTCATGCCGTTCCCCTTCGCCAACTCATCCAGCCACCTGAACGGGTTCGTCTTTTTCCTGACCCTGTTTAGGACCCTCCATCTGTTCCCCCTGACCGCCCCTGGGACTCCCCCGGGGGAATCCCAGGGGCCGGGGCCGCGCCCATTGTGGCTGATCGGGATGGTTGGCGCCGGGATGTCGGCCCTGAAGGCGCCGATGATGGTCGCCGCGGCGGCGGCGATTTTCTTCTATTGGCTGATCCCGGTTCTGGTCGAGAGGAAAAATTGGCGCCGCGCCGGCGCGGCGCTGGGGCATTTGGGCCTGTCGGCGTCGGTTTTCCTGATCTCGTGGATGGGCATGCTGTACCGGTCCTCGGGAACGGTGCTGTATCCCCTTTTCGGGGGTAACAACCGGCCCGAATACGCCTCCACCTATTGGGACGCCGTAGGTCCGGAAAGGCTGTTGGAGCTGCTTTGGGACTATTTCAGCCAGCCGCTGGCGGTGGTCGCCCTGACGGGGCTTGTTATTCATGTTTTCCGGCGCGGCGACCGGGCCAGCCTGGCGCTTTACCTGGGCGCCCTGGTGGTCGCCGTCGCTACCGCCACGACCCTGACCAACGACTCCGCCATCATCCAGCACCGCTTTGTCGCCCCGGCCCTGAACGCGGCTCTGGTGGCGACGGTGATCCATTTCCTGAAGGGGATCTGGGAGGACCTGGCCGAAAAGGGCGGGACTCATTCCAAGGCCCGGGCCATGCCGCGGGCCGGCGACGCCATTTTCATCGCCTTCGCCCTGCTGATGGCGCCCTATTCGGTCTATCACGACACCAGCCGGCTGATCAAAGGCCTGGCCGTACAGGTGATCACGCCCCAACAACGCGCCGCCTATGCCGAGATGCAGGCGGCCGTGCCCAGGGGCGAGCGCATGCTGGCCATCATCGACCAGGCGTTCGCCCTCGATTATGCCCGCAACACCGTTTTCAACATCGACATGCCGGGCGGCGCCAGCCCCGATCCCGGCATGCCGTTTTTCAAGGGTCCCCGGGCATTGAAGGAATACCTGATCGGGCAGTCCGTGCGTTATGTCGCCTTTCGCGACTTCGAGACGCGGGAATACTGCCTCTACCGCCGCGACGTGTGGGAGAAGCACGCCCGCGGCATCAGCTCCCAGTGGCAGGTGCATTCGAAATACTATCTCGACCTGTTCGATACCGTGACCGAATTGGCGAAATCCGAGACCGTGGTCTACCGGAAAGGCGGCCTTTCGGTGATGCGGCTTCGTTGACGGCGTTTTGTAGTCCCTTGGTATTATTGCTACAGCCGTTCGAGCTCGATTTTCGCCGCCGGGTATTGGCGGAAATGGGTGACCCCGGTGCCCAGGGTCTTGAGGAAGTAGTCCCGGGCCCCTTTCTCGTCGCCTCTGATCAGTCGGTCCTGGGCCAGGAAGAAATAGGCGATGCATTCGTTTTCACGTTGTTTCTTGCCGTCTGGGTCCCGGGCCGCGCCCAGCACATCGGCGGGTTGGGCCTTGCCGAGGAACAGCGACATCAGAACTCCCGGCAGTGTGGTTGCGTCTTCCCGGCCCTTGAAGGCGCTTAAGGCCGCCACCATGTCGCGGCCGTTGCGGACCAGGCTCACGTACCGCCATATCAGGGCATAGTCGCGGAGAGAGCCGTCGGCGGCCTCGAAAACGGCGGAAAAATCCTCCACCGCGGCGTCCATCCGGCCCTGGTAAAACCGCAGAAAGCCGCGGCTAAAAAGGGCCTCGGCGTGGTCCGGCCTGAGCCGGACGGTTTCGGCGTAATCGTCGATGGCGGGGCCGGCCTGGCCGTTCTGTTCGTACGCCCAGCCGCGGCCGAAAAAGGCTTCGGCGAAATCGGGACTCAGGTCCAGGACCTGGGTGAAATTCCGGATCGCCTGTTCGTGGCCTCCCTTGGCCTCGTGGGCCCAGGCGCGGCCGAAATAGGCTTCGATATATTTCGGATCGAGAAGGATAGCCTGGGTGTATTCCTCGATGGCACGCTCGTATAGGCCTTCCTGCTCGAAGGCCTGACCCCGTTTGGTATAGGCGGCGGCATTGGCGGCCGGTTTGGGGGCGCGCACGAATGACGGCCCGGCGGCGGTTTTCTTCTTTGCCGCCTCGGCCTCGGCCTCGGCTTTTGCTTCGGCGGCGGCTTTGGCTTCCGCAGTTGCCTTCGCCTCGGCCTTGGCCTTCGTCTCGGTGGCGGCTTTGGCTTCCGCCGCTGCCTTCGCTTCGGCCTTGGCCTTAGCCTCGGCGGCGGCTTTGGCTTTCGCCGCTGCCTTCGCCTCGGCCTTGGCCTTCGTCTCGGCGGCGGCTTTGGCTTCCGCCGCTGCCTTCGCTTCGGCCTTGGCCTTAGCCTCGGCTTTGGCTTTGGCTTCCGCAGTTGCCTTCGCTTCGGCCTCGGCCTTCGACT
>JADFNT010000295.1 GCA_022563215.1 Pseudomonadota bacterium | reverse complement strand
ACCAGCGGCTTTACGGTCAGGCCCTGGACGATGATCGAAAACAGGACGACGCCGTACGTGATGCTCAGGATGGCGGCCTTGTATTCAATGTCCGGCAGGGACAAGGCCAGGGCGACCGCGATGCCGCCGCGCAGCCCGCCCCAGATCAACACCGGCACGGCGCCCTTGGTGAAGGTTTCCCAGCGCGACAGGATGGCGATGGGGATGGTGACGCTGAGCGTCCGGGCGAAGAGCGTCACCGGGATGGCCAGGAGGGCAACCCCTAAATAGTCGGGGCTCAAGGCGACCACCAACACTTCCAGGCCGATCAGCAGGAACAGGACCGAATTGAGGATTTCGTCGATCAGGGTCCAGAACGTCAGCACGTACTCACGGGTTTCCTCGCTCATGGCGTATTTGACGCCCCGGTTGCCGATGAACAGGCCGGCGACGACCATGGCGATGGGCCCGCTCATATGCAGGGCGAGGGCCAGCGCATAGGTGACCATCACCAGCGCCAGCGTGATCAGGACCTCGAGGCTCGGCTCGTCGATCCCGTACATGGCGCGGTATCCGATGTATCCGGCGGCCAGGCCGAGGATCGCGCCGCCGCCCGCTTCGCTAAGGAACAGTTTGGCGATGTCGGCCGCGCCCATGCCGCCGCCTGGTTCGCCCCCTGGCACATCCATGGCCAGCGCGATCGCCACGACGACCGTGAAGATGACCACGCCGACCCCGTCGTTGAACAGCGATTCGCCGGCCATCTTCGCTTGCAGGGTATCGGGGACCTTGACGGTCTTGAAAAGACTGAGAACCGCGACCGGGTCGGTGGGGCTGATCAAGGCGCCGAACACCAAGGCCCAGATAAAGGGGATATCGAGGCCGAACAATCCGAACCCCAACCACATCCCCGCCCCGACCACGAAGGTCGAGATTAGGGTGCCGATAACCGCCATCACGCCGATGGTCAGGCTCCGGGTCTTCAAGGCGGTGAAATCGGCATGCATGGCGCCGGCGAACAGCAGGAAGCTCAACATCCCGTGCATCAGGGTCTTGTTGAAATCGATCTGCGAGAGCATGCCCGTGACCTTTTGGGCGATTTGAAAGGACGGCTCGATCAGATCGAATCCGATAATCGACAGCGACGCGGCGAGCGCGATCACCACCAGCCCGATGGTGTGCGGCAGGTGCAAAAACCGGTGATTGATGTAGCCGAACAGGGCCGAAAGCCCGACCAGGATCGCGCCGATGGTGAAGATGCTCATCGGATAATTTCCAATGTCTTAGTTGATGACCTAAACAGCGTTGGCGGCGGTTGGATCAATCCCCCAGTTCCAGCGTCTGGTCCCAGCGGCCGGCCAGGTCCTCGACCGCCAGCAGGGTGACCAGGGTGGTTTCTATCAATGACGACAACGCCACCGGCGCCTCGCCGGTCCGGCACGCCTCCAGGAACGCCTTGGCCTCCTCGGCGTAGCCCTTCTGCATGGTCTGCGACTTGCGCCGTTCGGACTTGCCGCCGACGACCAGCTCCAGCGTCCGCCAGTCGTCGATCACCGCGACCCGTTCCTGGCCGAAGACCTCGAGGCGCTCTTTCGGGAAGGCCTCGTCGCCGTTGGAGAAATAATGCACGGTGCCCATCGAGCCGTCGTCGAAACCGATGGTCAGGGTGACCACGTCGTCGGCGGCCAGGCCCGAGCGCCGGGGGTTGAGCCCGGTGGCGTGAAGGTCCACCGGCCGGGCGCCGGTGACCGCCTGCAGGGTATCGACGGCGTGACAGGCCTCGCCGATGATGCGCCCGCCGCCGATCTCGGGGTCGTGGACCCAGGCGGCGTCGGAACCCAAGGGGATACGCAGCGCGTTGACCCGGTAGATCATCGCCAGGGGCTCGGTGCGGCCGTCGAAATGGGCCCGCATGGCGGCGATCAGGGGGCTATGGCGGCGGTTGAAGCCGACCATCAGGATCCCTTCCGAGGCCTCGGCCGCGGTTTCGATGGCCCGCAGTTCGTCGCGGCTCAGGCACAGGGGCTTTTCCACGAACACATGCTTGCCGCGTTCCAGCGCTTGGACCACATAACGCGCGTGGCTGTCGTGGCGGGTGGCGATGACGACGGCGTCGACGTCGGCGTCGTCGAACACCCGGTTGGCATCGGAATCCGAATACCCGGCCCCGGTGCGTTCCTTCATTGATTCGGCGGACAGTCCCTTGGCCGAGATCACGCCCCTGACGTCGAAGCCGCCGGTGTCGGTCATCGCCGGCACCAGCACCCCCTTGGCGAAGTTGCCGGCGCCGATGATGCCGAGGCCGACCTTGCCCCCAGCCTTGCCCTCGACCTTGCGCCGCGCCGGGGGCGCCGCCGGGGTGGGTTCTTCGCCGTCGCCGGGGCCATAGGTGAGCAAGATGCCGACGGTGAAAGCCTGGGTCTTGCCGGAAACCAGGTCATAGGCCTCGGCCGCCCGTTCGACCGGGAAGCGGTGCGTGGTCAGGGCCTGCATGTCGAGGGCGCCCGACGCCAGCAGGTCCATGAACGCCTTCATGTTGCGCCGTTCGGTCCAGCGCACGTAGCCGATCGGGTAATCGCGGCCCCTTTCCTCGTAGTCGGGATCGTAGCGCCCGGGGCCGTAAGAGCGCGATTGCAGGATTTCCAGCTCTTTCTTGAAATAGACGTTGCGCGGGATGTCCATCTTGACGTCGCCGACGACCACCACCCGGGCCCGGTCGCGGCAGTGTTGGGCGACGTCCTCGAAAGGCGCGCCGGAATCCTTCGAGCCCGCGCACAACAGCGCCGCGTCGACGCCGTAGCCGTCGGTGGCCGCGGCGACCTCGGCCGCCAGGTCCGGGTCGTCCGGCTTGGCGGCGATCAGGACGCCGGTTTTGCGCGCCAGGTCCAATTTCGCCTCGTCGAGGTCGAGGCCGATGACCTTCAACCCGGCGGCGCGGCAAAGCTGCCCCATGATCTGGCCGACCAGGCCGAGCCCGACCACC
>JADFNT010000294.1 GCA_022563215.1 Pseudomonadota bacterium | reverse complement strand
ATTGAGGACGAGCCGTATTATTGCGAGTTCTATGGCGAGCACAAGGTGCTGCTGGAAGCGAACTACCGGTCCCCCTCGTCGGGTTATGTTCGTTCCGATTTCGGCACAGAGCGGGACAGTCAGCCGCAGATGTATCTGCACCAGGTTGGTGAGGGTGAGGTACTGTACCTGACTTTGGGACACTGCTCAGGCAAATACGACATGCAGCCTATTCTTGATGTTGCGCCGGTTAATCGCTGCGCCTGGAATTACCCCGTATTTTACGATCTGCTGCGACGCGGCATTCGCTGGGGCATTGATATTTAACATGACATAATGTGAACGAACCGGGAACATCATCATGGCGATTCAAGCACCGCTGGCAAAACAAGAGAAAGCCCACCCGCTGCGGCCCGTTACGGCAGAGGAAATCACGGCATTCAATCGTGATGGTGCGGTCCTGATCAAGCAGGTGCTGGAACCCCGGTGGGTTGAGATGTTGGCGGAAGGTCTCGAATATGCAAACGATCACCCGGACGGCATGTCCGCTGGTGTCTCCATGCCGCTCCGAATCGATCAGTTTCCAGCCGCCAGTTCGCCAAAGTTACAAGAGTTTATGGACCACTCGCCCATCGCCGAGATCGTGGGCACGGTGTTAGCCGCGCCGGTGTACTTCTATATGGATCAGATGTTCTATAAACCGGCAGGTATGATCGCCCCCAGCGCCTGGCATCAGGATACCTGCTATTACAATGTTGAGGGTGATCAACTGATACGTGCCTGGGTTTGCGCGGACCCGGCGCCAAGAGATGTCAGCCTTGAGATACTGCGTGGTTCACATAAATGGAACATCACCTATCGACCGCCGGTAGGGCGCGATCCGGCCGGGGATGGACCTCGACAATCACGCCCGCCGCACCCGCCGCCACGCCGGTCCCTGCGCCCGCTCCGGGACAATAATCCCTCTTATCCCCCGTTCTTTTAAATTGCTATGATCGGGGGGAAGATGCTCAAGCAAGCGGACAGCTACGAAGAGGTCTACGGGTCTTTTGCCTGGCAGGTGCCCGAGTTCCTCAACATGGGCGTCGAGGTTTGCGACAAGCACGCCGATGCCGACGGCGCGCGGACGGCGCTGATCTTCGAAAACGAAAACGGCGACGTCACCCAGTACAGTTTCCAGGCCCTGAAGGCCCTTTCCAATAAGTTCGCCAACCTGCTTAACGCCAAGGGCCTCAAGAGGGGCGACCGGCTGGGCATTCTGCTGCCGCAGTCGATGGAAACGGGCATCGCCCACATCGCCGCCTGGAAGGCGGGATTGATCTCGATCCCGCTGTTTACGCTGTTTGGCGAGGATGCGCTGAAATTTCGCCTTTCCGACAGCGGCGCCCGGGCCCTGGTCACCGATACGGACAACCTGGGCAAAATCGAGGCCATCCTGGGTGACCTGCCGGACCTGGAGGTGGTTTTCGTCATCGGCGCCAAGCGGGACGGCAACGTCATCGTCGACCTTTGGCAAGGGCTGGACGCCGCCCGCGACGCCTTCGCCCCGGTCAACACCGGCGCCGACGAGCCTGCGTTCATCAGCTATACGTCGGGAACCACCGGCAATCCGAAGGGCGCGCTACACGCGCATAGGACCATGATCGGACACCTGCCGGGGATGGAATTCCCGCACGAATTCTTTCCCCAGGCCGGCGACTTGATGTGGACGCCGGCCGACTGGGCGTGGATCGGCGGCCTGATGAACGCCTTGATGACGTCCTGGTATCACGGCGTTCCCGTGCTCGCCCACCGGGCCCGCAAATTCGACCCCGAACACGCCGTCCGATTGATGGCCCGCCACCAGGTCCGCAACACCTTCATGCCACCGACGGCGTTGAAGCTGATGCGCGAGGTGGAAAACCCGGCCGAGCGGTTCGGGGTCAAGCTGCGCACCGTCGCCGTCGCCGGCGAGCCGATGGGAGCGGAGCTTCTGGATTGGGGCAGGCAGGCGCTCGGCGTCGGCTTCAACGAATTCTACGGTCAGACCGAATGCAACCTGGTGACGGCCAATTGCGGCCGCATCATGGAAGCCAGACCCGGCTCCATGGGCCGGGCCGTCCCCGGCCACCGGGTCGAGATCATCGACGCCGACGGCAATGTGCTGGGGCCCGAGGAAGAGGGCCGTATCGCCGTCAAGAGCCCCGACCCGGTGATGTTCCTGGAATATTGGAACGACGCCCAAGCGACCAAGGAAAAGTATCTCGGCGATTGGCTTTTGACCGGCGACCGGGGGGCCAAGGACGCGGACGGATATTTCTGGTTCCTGGGGCGCGAAGACGACGTTATCACGTCGGCCGGCTACCGCATCGGCCCCGGCGAGATCGAGGATTGCCTGATTCGCCATCCGGCGGTAGCGCTGGCCGCCGTCATCGGCATCCCCGACCCGCTAAGGACCGAACGGATCAAGGCCTTCATTCAGCTTCGCCCCGGCCACAACGGCGATCCGGACCTGGAACGGGACATCCGGAATTTCGTCAACCGGCGCCTGTCACCGCACGAAAAGCCGCGCTTCATCGAATTCGTCGATACGCTGCCGATGACGGCGACCGGAAAGATCAAGCGCAAGGACCTCCGCGACGCCGAGATCGCGAAACTGGAAAAAGAAAAAGAAGTGTGAGGGTCAAGAGCACTATCCGGTAAGTTGGGATCAATTTGATGGGAGCAAATCGGTTCATCCGGGCAGGCGCGGCGCGAAGCGCGATGCGGGGGCCCTGGGGGCACGGGGGTGTCCCCCGGAAACCCCGGGGGGCGAACACCGCAACGAACCCGGGGGATCGATTTACCCCACCGAAGGCCGGGTTCTTTTGCGTCGTGGCGTCGTTGCGCTTCTTTGCCGATATCCCCGTATCGCCATGCGAAACGCGTCTAGCCACGACGCAAAATCATCCCGGTCAAATGGTTCCAACTTACCGGATAGCGCTCTAAACCTCGGTCCGGGTGACCCCTT
>JADFNT010000293.1 GCA_022563215.1 Pseudomonadota bacterium | reverse complement strand
TAGGAAACAATCTAACTCCCATTAAAAAAATTCTATCACGTCTTGATAAGCGCTCGATATAAATTTTGGGTATCAAAATGTGTAAGAATTGGAGTTATCCACAGGACAAACACGAAGAACCAATATACTGGAATTCATGATAAGGGGCCCTGCCGGGACCGCTTTGTTTGGGGCCCAAAAGGGGTTAAATTTTCAAAGACGGCCCGGCCCCAACGGAGAACCCAGGAACCGAATGGAAATCGACATCATCTTCGATACCGTCTGCCCCTGGTGCTATATCGGCAAAAAGCGGCTGGAAATGGCCCTGTCCATGCGCCCGCAAATCAAGGTCAAATCTAACTGGCGGCCGTTTTTGCTGAATCCGGAAATGCCGCCGGAAGGCATTGACCGCACCGCCTATCTGGTCAAGAAGTTCGGCAGCGAATCCCGGATCAGCCGTATCTACGGGGCCATCGGCGAGGCCGGCCTGTCGGTGGAGATCGATTTCGCCTTCGACCGCATCGGCAAGACGCCCAATTCCGTCGATTCCCACCGCCTGGTGCGCTTTGCCCACGAGCGCGGGCTGGCCGGGGATGTGGTCGAGGCGCTGTTCGTGGAATTCTTCATCAACGGCCGCGATATCGGGAACCTTCGCGTCCTCACTGAAATCGGCGCCGCCAACGGGCTCGACGCCAAGGAAGTCAAGGCCTACCTGGATACCGACGCCGACGTTAGCACGATCTACAACGAAAACGTCCGCGCCCACCGTCTCGGCATCAACGGCGTGCCGTCGTTCGCCTTCAACGAAAAATTCGTCATTTCCGGCGCCCAGGAGCCGCAGGTTCTGGCCCGCATGCTGGACGCCGCACTGGCCACTGAAGACGCGGCCTGAATCCGCAATATGCCGAGCGCGCTTCATCAAATCACCATGAGCTACTCGGCCGAACAGGACCGGCTGTTGCTTCGCCTTGGCACCACCGACAAGAAGGAATATCAGCTTATGCTGACCCGCCGCTTCGTGCGCGTGCTGTGGGCGGCGCTGATCAAGGTTTTGGAAAAACAGCCCGACCTGAAACGCGACTTGATGCCCAAGGTCAAGAAGGCGGTCATGGCCATGGAGCACCAGAAAGCCGTCAGCGATGCCGATTTCTCACGCAAGCACGAAAAAGGTTATGAAAACTTGACCCCCGGGTCGGACCCGCTGTTGGTGGTCGGCGGTTCCGTGGAACCGGGAAACGGCGGCCCGACGCGGCTGTTGCTGAAGACCCAGACGGGCTCGGAAATCAAGCTCGCCTTAAACAAGAACCTGCTGCACGCGCTGTGCAAGCTGTTGATCGAAACCACCATGAAGGCAGGATGGGATTTGGGCCTGACCGTCGGTGATGCCGCCAGCTTCGCCGCGCCGGCGGACAAAATCCAGGTCCATTAGCCGCCGGTTTCCCTGCCCTCTCCTTCACCGGCGATGCGCGCCAGTTCCCCGATCAGATAGCGAACCCCTTCCATCCGTTCGGCGGGGGCTTGCCAATCGCGCATAAGGACGAGGGTATGGTCCGGGCGGAGCTTCGCCGTTTCCCCGTGGCCGGTGATCCACGCCACCAGCCCCGCCGGGTTGGCGAAATGGTCCTTGCGGAACGACACCGCCGCGCCCCTCACCCCGGCATCGACTTTTTCGACGCCGGCTTCGCGGCACAGTTTTTTCAGGGCGACGATCTGCAACAGGTTCTCCACCTCGTCCGGCAGCGGCCCGAAGCGGTCGATCAACTCGGCGGCGAAGGCGTTAATTTCGTCACCTTCCGACAGCCAGGCCAGGCGCCGGTAAAGGCCTAAGCGCACGGTCAGATCGCCGACGTAGGAATCCGGGATCATCACCGGCATGCCGACGGCGATGGCCGGGCTCCAGTCGTCGTCGGCCTTGCGGCCGCCATTCTGTCCCTGGGCCAGCCCCCGCGCCTCGGCCACCGCTTCTTCCAGCATCTGCTGGTAAAGCTCGATGCCGACCTCGCGGATATGACCCGATTGTTCGGCCCCCAAAAGGTTGCCGGCGCCGCGGATGTCGAGATCATGGCTGGCCAGCGAAAATCCGGCGCCCAGGGTATCCAGGGTCTGCATGATCTCGAGGCGCTTTTCCGCCGCCGGCGAAAGCATGCGGCCCGGCGGCAGGGTCAGATAAGCATAGGCCCGGACCTTGGACCGCCCGACGCGGCCGCGAAGCTGGTAAAGCTGCGCCAGCCCGAACATGTCGGCGCGGTGGATGACGATGGTGTTGACCGCCGGCAGGTCGAGCCCGGATTCGATGATGTTGGTCGAAACCAGCACGTCGAAGGCGCCGTCGTAAAACTTGGTCATCGTCGATTCCAGGTCCCTGGCCCTCATGCGTCCGTGGGCGGCGGCGATCTTGACCTCGGGCACCAAATCCCCCAACGCCGCCGTGATCCGGTCCAAGTCGCTGACCCGGGGGCAGACGAAAAACGTCTGCCCGCCGCGGTATTTCTCGCGCAGGATCGCCTCGCGGACGATCACCGGGTCATAGGGCAGGATGAAGGTGCGCACCGCCAGCCGGTCCACCGGCGGCGTCGCGATCAGGCTCATTTGGCGCAGCCCCGTCAACGCCAGTTGCAGGGTCCGGGGGATCGGCGTCGCCGTCATGGTCAGCACGTGGACGGCGGCCTTCAGGCTTTTCAGGCGCTCCTTGTGGGCGACGCCGAAATGCTGCTCCTCGTCGATGACCAGAAGGCTCAGGTCCCGGAACTGGATATCCTTGGCCAGGAGCGCATGGGTGCCGATGACGATATCGACGGTGCCGTCCTTGAGCCCGGCCTTGACCTCGGTGATGCGTTTCGCCGGCACCAGCCGGGAGATCTGCTCGATACGCACCGGATAGTCCCGGAAGCGGTCCTGGAAGGTCTGGTAATGCTGCCGGCACAAGAGCGTCGTCGGCACCACCACCGCCACCTGCCGGCCCTCCAGCCCGGCGGCGCAGCGGGCCCTG